>JAGXLK010000199.1 GCA_018334735.1 Planctomycetota bacterium
AGGGAATTCTTCCTCGGCTTTTTTGATCTCAGCGACATCCCACTCTTTGAGGATGTTTTCGATATTTGCGTAAGCCTGACCAAGAGTGCTGTAGGCCTTGTTCTCGAGAGAATCAGCGGCCATTTTAAGATCTTTAACCTGCTGTTTTAGGTTCGCTTTGTGCCCTTCAAGCTCATTCATTTTCTGGTGAACTTCAGGATTTTCCGTCCCATCCTCGTTTTTGAGTTTCTTGCTGGTTTGCTTCAGTTGGTTTTCAACCCTTTCGAGTTTTTCCCGAACAGCCTCGGACTCTTTCCTGGTTTCTTTTGCAGTTTCCAGCCATTCGTCCATTTCTCGGCCCGTTTCCGAAGTATAGACAGCATCCAGTGAACGTGTAAGCCGTGGCGCTCCCAATCGCGTGCGGATCGTTCCCAGGAAAGTTGGTGACCCCAGTCCGAGACTCTCGAGTTCCACCCGTTCTTTGTCGCCGGAGCTTGTGCTGAGTCGGACGGGAATTTTCCCTTGCTTACTGGCAAGCCCCACGTCGGCATCGGTGACGCGAAGGTAAAGATCCTCTCCGGGCGATATGGTGCGGCGTGCCTTTTTTTCGAGTCTGGCGGTTCCCACCATGCGGAATGCTTCGATGGCCTGTCCGTAGCGTTCCATCCGCATATTGCCGCGTCCAATAAAATCGTAAGCTCGATCGACGAGTTTGCTGGTGGGATGTTTTTTAACGAAGCGGCGGAAATGCGCGAAAGCGGGGTTGAGTGAGCCCTGGTCAAAGTAACATACACCGATCATATAATCGGCTCGAGCGTAATCCTCGACGGAGTCCTGGGGCCACCAGGGTTCTGACGGAACCCGGAGAGCCCGTTGGTAGTAGCTGATCGCCCTTTCATATTTCTTCTGTCGATAAAATACGTCCCCCACCCTCAAGACAGCGCGCATCCGATACGATGTGTCATCATATTCTCGCGCGACGGCGAGGAACTCTTCGATCGCCTTATCATATTGCCCGACGAGAAAAGCGGTTTCCGCATTCTTGTAAGCGGCCTGCGCCTCCTCTTCTCGACTCTCCATCTGCCGTCGAAGGATTCGTTTCTGACGCTCGGAGAGATTCTTTTTTTCTTCTTCCGACATTTTGGAGACGTCAGCAGTGCCGCCGGCTGCCATGGGGCCCGAAAGATACCACATCCCTACCCCAAAAAAACAAAGAACCATCGCCGCAACTTTCCGGGAGGTGAGTTGTGCACCCGCGTATTTCAAAGACATGTAGTGTTACTCCTCGACTTTCATTATTGTTGGAATCCCGCCGGCCCGGGTCACTTCGTTGACTGCTTTTGCGACGCGATGGTAAGGAACATCTGTTCTGCCATCGATTACCACAGCCCGTTCTTCCCGTTTCACTTTGCCGGCCAGCCTTGCCGCCAGGAACGAGGCCAGCTGATCCAGTTCGATGCGTTCTTCGTTGAGATACACAAAATCTTTAGCGACCACCACTGTGATGGGGTCTTCAGTGGCTTCTTCTTTTTCCGGCGTGATGGCGGGAAGTTCAGCGGGAAGCGTTTGTTGGACCAGAAATTCCGTGGTAACGATAAAAAAGATAAGCAACAGCAACGCGATATCACTCAACGCTGCCGTTGGGATTTCCGGTGCTTCCCGGTCTTTCCGTCTGACCTTCATATATGTGAGAACCTGTTCGTTTAGTCGAATGCACCCACAAGGATTATACCCCCAGTTCGAATTTATCCTATCCTTATTTTCAGCATTCTGTCAAGAATAGGCCCGTTCGTGTGGGAGATTACAAGATAAGTAACACCGCCTATTTTTTGTTCGATGTCATCTCTATCAGGGAGTTTGCTATGCGGCCGCCCGCTTCTCGATATGTCTTTGCTGTCAGCACAGCCTGGCGGGCTTACTTCGATACAAAGAGCGGAAATATCGAGGCCTTGGAAGCAGAATTTGCTGAAACTTGGCGTTACCCAGCGGGATGTCCACTGGCGGCTTCGCAGGTTCTTGGCAGGCAAAAAAGGCCCGTGGATTAACCCCCACGGGCCTCAAAAAATGGCGGAGAGGGAGGGATTCGAACCCTCGGAGGAGCCGTGAGACCCCTCAACGATTTAGCAAACCGTCGCTTTCAGCCACTCAGCCACCTCTCCAAAGTGACATGTAAATCTGAAACGTCACAATTTGCCAAATAGCCAGTTCCGATGATAGCCAACGCCCGCTCAACTGTCAAGTTTTTGCATGTTTTCTGGTATTTTTATTTATACGTTCTCGGAGAACACAAAGCAAACATCACACCGCAACGAGCTCATTTAAAGTTTGTCCTTATTTTTTTCGTATTCGTCAAGCATCGCCATGAAGTTCTCGTATTTAGTGCCATAAGCAACAGAATGGCTCGGGCCCAATATGAAGCCGTCCGCAGATGCGCCGATTTCCATTGCTCCGCGGACATTTTCCCTGACTTCCGCTGGCGTTCCCCCAACGAGCAGTTCCGTTGCAACTCCACCCCAGAAAATCATTCTATCGCCAAACCGCTCCTGAAGATGCCCGAGTTCCATGCCGGCGTTGGTTTGCAGGGATTGGTAACACTCGATGCCCGCCTTGATGAACATATCGATTAAAGGACGGTTATCGCCGCAATTGTGCAGGATCACCTGTTTATCAAATTGTTTGATATTACTCACGCGCTCTTTCAAATACGGGAAACAACATTCTTTGAACTTTTCAGGGCTTATAAACGGGCCGTTCGTCCCCCCCATATCCTGTTCCAAAAGCACACCATCCTGAGAAGACCTGATAAAATACTCATCGCGGTAATTCTGGATCTTGACGCTCCGTCGGTTGGCGGCTTTGACCAATTCGGGTTTCAGCGCATATATCATCAAACCGGTTTCCTGTCCACCCACAAGCGTGAACGCCGTCATGCCACCGCACTTGCCAGCGATATAACGGTCTTTTCCCAGCACTTCAGTGACGGCGTCAGCTGCTTCAAATATGGATTCGTCCGGCGGCTGAAGCTCGTCTTCTGATACTTCCGGAAACATGTCCTCGGAAAAATCCGATACGTCGCGGGCATTGGGATCTTCGACACAGACCATTTCGTTTGAAACATAAGACGCTTTGTAGATTCGTCCCGCGTCGTCCTCCCAGAGATCTTCAGCAATTTTGCGACGCGGATTGGGCTGGTAATCTTTCGGGGGAACGATTGCCGCTTCTTTGAACGTGATCAGATCGACACAATCGAGTTTTTCAAAAAACTCAATGGTGTCGGTTATGTAACTCTGAACGACTTCATCGCGCCGCCCTTCCCAGAAAGCAATCTGCCGTCCAATTTTGTCGCGAACATACGTCTTCCGCCCAATCACTTTCTCAACTGTATCGCAATCGACAACATAAAACCCCAGGGGTATGCTGTCGACTGGTTCACGGGAAATCGTGGCAGCTACTCGTTCTTTTGAATTCATGGAACGACCTCCTTGCGGATCGTCTTCTCGATTCAAGCGCATCCACTGGGCATCATAATGCCTATCTCAAACGTCCCGGCGACCGGGTAAAAGACAGACATCGCGGGGAAAGCAGAACGGCGAAAAGTGCATCTGTTTATGCGCCAACATCTCTCCTCGCCTGGCTGCAAACCGTCTGCGGGCAACCGAGAATTCAGCGGTATGATGGCGGATTGGGATCGAGCCAGTCGACCAGCGCGTCTCGAATTGCAAAAGCAAACCAGAAGTTGCCGTGCGGGTTGTAGTGTCCAAAGACCTGTGCGCCGGCGCGGCCGATGTAGAAGCGTTCCAGAAATGCGTCGATTGAGATCGAGAAATCCTCATAGTCTTCAGCTGCTTTTTCAAGACAATCGACGTAGGGGATATTATTTTCTTCTAAGTATCCGAGAAGCTCGGCGTCGAAGCGGAATCCCGTGTCGATATACGTCTTTACCGTGGGGGTATCGTAGCTGAGAAGGACCATCACCTCGCGCCCCTGCTCTTCCGCCCAGTCCGTTAGATTGTCAAGGATAAACCGGGTCGATCGAACGCCATAAGCAAGATGGAGCTTGCGCGCTTCTTGCTGCCGGACATCCGGATCCCTCAGGTCGACCTCGATGTCAAATTCTTCTGCGAGTTCTTCCAGATAATCCACCGGCGCGTCCAGCCCCTGCGACAAAGCATAGAGATGCACCACATGATCGTCTTTGAAAATTTCGTAGAAATTATCTTTTTCAGCAAGTTCTCGCAGGTCCTCGGCTTTCTTGCAGAGGCCGGGCAACTCAACAAAATTTCCCCTTTTTAGATCATAACGGACGTGGGCCCAGGGGAAACCGTGAACCGGATAAGTATCCTCTCCCCCGCCACGGGGAAGATCTTTGTGCATCCAGCCCACCCGTATCCAGCGTGCGGCATCGATATTGCGGAGATGATCATCGTCCCAGACGTTAAGCACAACATGTTTGGCGGCAAGGTCGCTCTCTTCTATGCGCATGGCCGTGTTATAAGCCTGATAAACGCCGTAACCACCCACCCCAAAATTGCGGATTGGTTCCCGAAAGTGAGCCGCCAGTATTTCCTGCCACGATTCACCGTCGTTGACCTGCGCGCACTGAGTGAAACTGTCGCCATAAGTATTGATTCGACAGGGCTTATTAGCGTAATTGATCATTTTCCGGTGCCCGCCATGGCTCTCGTAATTGTACGCACACAACGTATCTTCCATGCCGTCGCGAAAGGCATAATCCCTGAGCACATAACCCAATTCCGGGTCGAAGTCGATGAATGAAGGACGGTCGGGATCCAAAAGACGTTCAATTTCTTCCGGAAGATACGCCGCCGTATGGAGCAATTCTTTTACGTCGCCTGACATCTCAGTTCCTTTCCTGTGTGGGACGAGCATTATCGCAAATTGGAGAACTGGCGTATATTCTAACAACACAATCGGAAAAGTCATTCGAGTTTCTGAGAATACTGGTTTGGAGCTCTATAAGCGACCCTTTTCAGGGAATGTCCTTCCCTGGCTTTCCGTTCAATGTGCCAGGAATTTGACTGATGGATTCCACCCGGCTACATTTCCCGATAAGGAGGAGGTATTATGAAAGAAACACTCGGACGCATTTTTGCGTGGGTGGTGATAATCCTTATTTGTTCCGCGCTTTTCGGAGGTGGTTTTGCCTTCTGGGATTATTACAGAGCAGCAACCGCGTCGTCTTCTCATAGACGTCACGAGGCTGTGAATGATGCTATGGAAGATACTGCGGAGGCAATGAAGAGGCGGTTTGCAATCGGAAGTATTGTCGGTGCAGCAGCCGGGGCTGTTTTTATGTGGGGTATTGATCGCAAAGTCTACGGCAGGTCCGAATAATGTCAGATAAACACGCTGCACGTATTACAAAGCCCCTGAGAAACGCCATGGGGGCGGACCTACGTAATTTACAATGAACTATTGCGTCACATTGATTTGCGGCTCTGCCAGACCAGCGAAAACCTGATTAGCCATTTTATAGACAAAAAGTCTGGGAAAGTGGCATGACCGGCAAGTGGGGACAGAGAACCTCTGATCGTCCTTTTTTCTTAAGAACGCCTGGTCGATACGTTGGAAAAAATCGCAAATACCGCTAAAATGATTGAGTCGGTTGTGCGAATACCTCATGCGTCCGACGAAAAGTCAATACGTGCAGCCTCTGACCTGTGCAGGAAGCATTTTAACCCTATGGGGAGACGTCAGGAAATGGCCATAATTAAGTTTCGTTGTCCTTTT
>JAGXLK010000200.1 GCA_018334735.1 Planctomycetota bacterium
GGACCGGGAGATCGCTATGGCTATCCACAATATCCTGTGGATGAGGAAGGTGTGGTGCCGGAACTGATGCGGCGTTACCCCAATCTTTACGGGGATTTATCGGCGGGTAGCGGTCATAACGCACTAGCCCGGGACCTCGATTACGCGGTGGAATTTATTGAGGAATTTCAGGACCGTCTGCTTTTTGCGACAGATATCTGCGCGCCCGATACCGGGACCCCGCTCGTAGATTTATTGTGCAATTTGAGAGATGAAAACCGTATCAGTGAGGGAGTATTTGACAAGATTGCTCGTGAAAACGCCATTAAGTTATTGGAGCTTAAATCCGATGAGTGAATCCACAGAGGCAAAGGTTATGGATGTTGAAAAGGAAGAACTTGCGCTTTTCGGTGGACCGAAGGCGGTGGATATCGATCCAGAGGATATTTTTACCTGGCCTATCGTCACAGATGAAGACCGCGAGGCGGTCCTTGAGGTTCTGAATCGAGGGGCGATGAGTGGCACCGACGTCACAAAGGAATTCGAGAAAGAGTTTGCCGACTGGATCGGTTCGGAGTATGCCCTTGCTCATCCCAACGGCACCGCCGCACTGAAAGCCGCTATGTGGGCCTGCGGGGTCGGGACGGGGGACGAAATCATCTGCCCCAGCATTACCTATTGGGCCAGCGCGGTGCCGGCGCTTGCGCTGGGAGCCACAGTCAATTTCGCGGATATTGATCCTGAGACATTGTGCATCGACCCAGATGATATCGAGCACAGAATCAGCCCGAAAACCAGAGCCATTGTGGTTGTGCATTACTGTGGTTATCCGGCCGAGATGGATCCTATTCTGGACATCGCGTCCCGCCACGATATCAGGGTCATCGAGGACAATTCCCATGCGCACGGTTCGCTCTACCACGGTAAAATGTGTGGAACGATGGGTGATATCGGGGCCATGAGCCTGATGAGCGGGAAAAGCCTGCCGATCGGGGAAGGGGGTATGATGGTGACAGATGACCGGGAGCTTTATGAGCGCTGTGTGGCCTGGGGACACTACGAGCGGACCGGCGCGCCTTCGAATTACAATCCGCCTGACAAACAGGTTGAAGATGAAGAACTGAGTCGTTTCGCCGGAGTGGCAATGGGCGGTGTAAAAAACCGGTTGAATCAAATGGCGTCGGCGATGGGACGCGTCCAGATGAAAAACTATCCGGAACGCATGGCCGAGATACAGAAAGCCATGAATCGTTTCTGGGACTTGCTGGAGGACGTGCCCGGTATGCGAGCCCATCGTCCTCCGAAGGATTCCGGTTCAACGATGGGTGGATGGTATCACTCTCGTGGTATTTACCACGGAGAGGAACTGGGCGGACTTCCCTGCGAGCGGTTCTGCGAAGCGGTGCGCGCGGAAGGCATCAATAACTGTCATCCGGGAGCGAACTTTCCACTTCACACCCACGAGGTATTCCATTCCGCCGATCTTTTTGGCACGGGGAAACCGACGGCTCTTTCTTTCGGCGCACGAGATGTTCGGCAGGGAGAAGGAACACTGCCGAATGCCGAACGGATGGGCGAACTGTGTTTTGGGATCCCCTGGTTCAAACACGACCGCCCCGACCAGATCGAGAAATACGCGAGTGCTTACAGAAAAGTGGCCGCCCAGGCCGATCGTCTGCGCGAAACCGAAGATAACGAGTAGTATTCCGGAAAAGGATATAACAATTGAAGCGCGGCAGGCCTCAGCCAGGGTTGCCCCAGGGCTCCGAGGGCCTTCAGCCGTCTGCACCCTGCGGTTTTGTGGAGGAATATGGCCAACAAGCCACCGAGATAAAATCGGTGGTAAGGTAAGTTGCTCAGAGGTGCTGTAGTGCAGAGGTATTCCTCCACCGAGATAAGTACGTGTTTAGCCCAGAGATGCCGCTTCATGGTCATTGCGAGCCCATCGCGAGATGGGCGAAGCAATCTCGTCGTTTTTTCAGTGCAACAGCGAGATTGCCGCGGCGTCCCGTTGCGCGGAACGCCTCGCAATGACATTGTGGGCGTGGACGGCTGATGCAGGGCAGGCTAAACGCACATACCCGAGATAAATTCGGTGGTAGGGGAGAAATGGAGTGTGGTCGGAAGGCGCCTCTCGCCCGCGAAGCTACCACTGACCTTGGGGCGGTGGGGTTGTACTTTTGCACTACTGAGGGGTGTGCCCTCAAAAAGCTACCACTGACCTTGCGTGAGTGGTCTCCGCCCCGTAGGCTACGCCCCGGAGGGGGCGGTACCTCTGCACTACTGCGGATCTCCACCCCCAGAAAAGCGGTGCTCCGTTCGGCGTTGCCGAACTGCGCACCGCACTCCAGAGCCGGCGCCGGAGCGCCGGCAAGGTGGCTGTTACCCCCGCTGATATTTGTCCCTTTGTCAGAATATGGTTCAAAAACGGTTGTCGACGCAAAACGGATAACAACATCTCTGGTCGACGAGGAGCCGGGTCCCGGAATCTACGACCCTTCCACCCCGGCCCGGATTTCGGCATATAAGATATTGTCGGATGAACGTTAGCGGGTTTTGAGGGACTTACCAGACATCTGTTAGTCTGTGATCAGATGAGATTCAGCACGCGTGGCAGCGCGTATGAGCACGAATGCATGCCAATACAGCCCCAATGACTGCCGAGTTTTTTTTGCTTGTAGGGGGCAGGAAGGATATGATAAGCGCGGTTCGAGCGAATTTGACCTGATATGCAACAGTTGGTAAGTGTTGGACGTTTCTTCCGGCGAGGTGATGCCGTTTGCTCCCGATGAGGGCCGCTGGCTGGAGCGACTGGCCGAGGAGGGACGCCTTGCCGTGGTCATCTATCTGCAGGAACATAAGCTCGACTGGGAGCACTATGACCTGGACGCCGAGGATGCCGACAAATCCTTCAGGTTCATCCTCCTGATCGAGTGGGATATGGACGGAAAGCGAGAAAATTGATAGGTTAGACCATACCAGCTGACGGCAGGTGAAGGTGTAATGCGTTTGCAATCTGCAAGATACTATTCTCAAAGGAGCCCGGATCAGTGAGGACGGAAAGGAACCGATTTTCTGTGTCGCAAGAGGGGATGCACGAATTAGCTGTTTGCAGGGAAGCAGAGATGCATTTGTATGAGGTTCCTTATTGCGAGAAAACGATTCTCTATCGACCGTTAGTTCCCATGGCGTTTGTATGTAATAAAGCAATGGTGGGATATGTTCGGGGGCTTTTGAAGGGGCAGACTGTGGAACATCGCGCTGATGTTGATAAATTTCTGGATTCTGTAGGTTTTTGGCGACCGGATGAAATTCCGCCTGCCTTGCCGTTGGCCGAAGAGGTTTTACCCGTTCAAGCGGTTTTGCTTATGACGAATCGTTGTAGTCTCCGCTGCAAATATTGTTATGCCAGTGCGGGAACATCCGAACCCGTCGATATGTCTTTTGATCTGGCGCGGGTTGTTATTGACGAGGTTGCGGAGAATGCAGCACAACAGCATTTTGATAGCTTTGGCGTTACGTTTCATGGGGGCGGAGAACCAACACTGAACTGGGACGTGTTGCGGCGCTGCGTTAGCTACGCAAAATCTAAGTCCGTTGATTGTGAGCTTTCTCTGGCAAGCAACGGGGTGTGGGCCCGGTCCGTACGAGATTTTATTTGCAAGGAGTTTGATAGCGTCAGTTTGTCTCTGGACGGTGTCAAATCTGTGCAAGATTCTCAGCGCCCCCGGGCTGATGGGGGGGGAAGTTTCGAGGATGTAATGGAATCAATATCGGCATTGGATGCTGCAGGCGTTTCATATGGCATACGAATGACTGTGGTACCAGGCCATGAACAGCGGTTGGTAGAGGGAGTAAAATTGATTTGTTCCCAAACCAAGGCCCTTTCTATTCAGGCCGAACCAACATTCACTGTTGCTCGCGGGCGATATGGTCCATTCAGTCAGTCATTTGCGGATCAATTTGTGCCGGCCTTTATTACTGCATTTGATCTCGCACAGCGGGAAGGCGTTGAGATGTATTATTCTGGTGCTCGGCCGGGTATAGCGACAAGGATATTTTGCAGAGCGGCGCTTTCTGCTTTTGTTTTGAATCCCCGGGGACGACTTGTGACGTGCGTGGAAACGAGCCAGCCTTTGGCAGACAGCCAGGAAGAATTTATCGTCGGCCACGTGGACCATAACAATGTTTATTTGGACCGCGGTGCGCTTCAGGACTTTCTGGATAAACAGCAGGAGGAGCGCGAAGCTTGCAGAGAGTGCTTTTGTTTCTGGCACTGTGCGGGAGATTGTGCCGTGCGCAGGAGATCCGGATACGGTAAAGAATCGCCGCGGTGTAACATAACCAGGAGTGTTAGCCGGGAACTTATTCTCCGTCTTATTGATAAAGGGAAAGGGGTATGGAACCCCCTTGCCCATAAAAATCAGGAGAGAGACGAGGTGTGAACTGTTTTCAGCACAGCGATTTTTTCCTTGAACATATTCGTGACCCGGTTGTCTGACACAAAGTACTGAGATAAGGAGAGCTCCATGAAGAAAGAACCCCATACGGAAAAACGGAACAAAGAAACGGGGATCCAAAACGAGACCCCGGAAGTTTATGGGGTTGAACGCGGTCCCGATGGTATTGAGCTGAGGCGCCGTGATTTTCTTGCATTGGCCGCGGCGTCTGCGGCGAATGCCGCGATAGGGGCTGGAGCTCGATGTGCATGGGGCCAGGAAAAGAAGATCAATGAGTTGCCGCAATCGGGACGCGTTGGGGTGAAAACCAGAAAAAATGTCATCCCCAGGCTCAATTTGGTACCCCACAGCGAAGTAACATCAGTTGCATTCAGCCCCGACGGGGCCTTGCTGGCAGCGAGTAGTCCCACAAAGCTCTGGAATGGGAATCCAACCAACTGTGTGCAAAAGCTGAAGGAATCATATGTGCATAATATCGAAACTATTGCTTTTAACCCCTCCGGTCAAATACTGGTAGCTTCAGGAGAACACAAAATAGCCATTTATGATCCGAGGAAGGGCAAAAGACTAGGTATTGTGAAAACGAGTTGGGGGGGCTGTTATTCGCTGGTGTTCAGCCCGGATGGAAAGAGGCTGGCCTCTGGGGAACTGGGGAAAATCCGACTTTTGGATCCCAGGAGCTGGAAATGTGTGGGGGTTTTGACCGACCAATGTCGGGAGAACATCCGGTCAATGTCTTTCTCCCCAAACGGAAAACTTCTAGCCTCTCGGCACAGAGACCGTGGGGAAAAGGACCGGGAGATACTCAAGATTTGGGATTTTCAAAAGGAGGAGTGTTTGAGAACTCTCGATGGGTTTTGGGGAGCGGCCCTTGCGTTTCACCCCGACGGCAACATGCTGGCAGCTTCGATTGTCCACTGGAAGCGAGGAACGGGTATCGTGCTGATAAACGTTCGGACTGGCAAAGAAAAGCGTTTTCTCAAAGGCCATAGGGGTCCGGTGAATTCAATATGTTTCAGCCCGGATGGGAAATTACTTATATCAGGCGGAACCCGTGGCCGCATAAAATTCTGGAATGTTGAGACAGGCAAATGTCTGATGACTATTCATTGGAAGCGGAGCGAGAATCTATGCCTATCGTTAAACCCCGACGGACGAACTCTTGCGGTGGGGGACAAACGCGGTGATATCATTTTGATGGATATAGAAGACCCCTCGACAGTGTGGTACTTGTTCTCAAGAAAAAGATTCCTCGGGCAACTGGTTCAGGCACGTGATCTGGATAGCA
>JAGXLK010000201.1 GCA_018334735.1 Planctomycetota bacterium
GGAGATCGTTGTTTTCGTATACGGCTGGGGCATCGAACCCCGTTGGATCCGCGTGCGTTCGATTGACCTTCCGACTGATAAACTTTCACACACGTCGTTACGTATTGTTCAGATTACCGATCTTCACTGCGAACGTAAGATACGAAACGCACCCGGGTTGCCCTTGATCATCAATCAACTCAGTCCAGACTTAATTGTCTTCACCGGCGATGCTCTCAATAGTTACGAAGGACTCCCGATGTTCAAAAAAACGCTGGCATCTCTCGAAGCTCGTATTGGGAAATACGCATCCCTGGGAAACATGGATGTCCGTAACTGGAAAGAACATGACTTTTTCGGGGAGACGCTATTCGAGGTGTTGGACGGACGCTCTATCTCTCTGGAAAAAGAAACGGAGGCGTTTTATGTGTCCGGTCTGAGCTATGGAGAAGAGGAGCGCTACGAGCAGGTGCTTTCTTCGGTACCAGAGAGCGTTTACAGCATTCTCCTCTGCCACACGCCTGACCTCGCGGAGAAATTGCAGGATTTTAATATTGACCTCTACCTCGCCGGGCACACTCATGGAGGTCAAGTCAACTTACCCCTTTTGGGAACGCCCGTGCTTCCACCGGGACTCAGTCGCAAATACTCGCGGGGCAGATACCGGATTGGAGACCTGACCCTGTATGTCAACCCGGGTATCGGCATGGAACAGGCCGCCCCGCGCGTGCGTTTTGGGGTGCGGCCAGAAATCACCGTTTTCGACATTCATCCAGAGTCCCCGTGAGTTTCAAACCCTGTGGCAAAACTGCACTCCGAAGACAAGAAACCAGAGCTTTATTAACATTCGCAAGAAAAAAATCAACCTCCCTACCAAAAACGATCAGTAACCCAGTTCGCGCAAAAAGTTCCGGCTTCGGGCATTATCTTCCATCGGACTGTCCGTCATGTCCAGTTCAACGCCGAGCCAGCCGGTGTAGCCGACCGATTCCAGTGCGCGCACACAACCGGGAATGTCGATTTTCAGGTTGCCTTCTCCCAACGGCATGAAACCCGGGGTGAGTGGATCCGGGCCGAAAATGCTGGTGTGGGCGTCTTTCAAATGCACGTGGCAAATCCGCTCGCCATAGTCCTGAATGGCCTTGATCGGATCGCCGCCGCCGGCCTGCAGGTGGGCCGTGTCCAGCACAAGTTGCAGATGCGGCGCTGCCTCGAGGATACGATCGACTTCGTGCCGATTCTCGGCCAGGGTCCAGAGGTGGTTGTGCAGCCCGGTGGGGATACCGAACTCTTCCATGCTAATCTTAGCTTCCTCCTCGAGCTCAGCTGCTGCGTTTTCGAATACTTCATCCGGTATTCCTTCGATGCCGGTTTCGATCCGTTGTCCCGCACCGGACATATTAATAGTGGCACCGCACTCTTTGATCTTGCGCAACTTTTTGCGAACTTCGGCCCCGGAATTGATGCGAACCAACTCCAGGCCGGCCTCATCCAACATTCGCCTGACGGCATCGACGCCGCCAACGGATTCCACCCGGGTTCCCATTTCCACCCCTTCGTAACCCGCCTGCGCGACTTCATTCAGCACCTGCTGGCACCACTCGGGATCGTCACCGAGTGCCCGCTTCTTGAACGTCCAGGAAATTGTCCCACAACAGACTTTGTTTTTCCCCATCGTTTCGTCCTTTCAGTATTCAGGGCATGAACTTCTCGTCCCTCGTCCAACACAGAACCGTGAAAAGGAAATGCATGGTAAAGCAAAAGGATTACACTTTTCTCTATCGTTTCGGGCACAGCATCTCTTCTACCTCATCAGCCTTTCTCAGATGTTACCAGCCCCAAGAGTATACCTATATCATCCCGCGTTGGGCAGATCATACATCGCCACGATATAGGGATGATCTTCATCGTATTCGGTAAGCGGCGTGGCATCTTCGACCCGGCCGATGGGACGGCAGTTCTCGCCCTCCATTTCTCGCGCACCATCGCCGAGGTCGCGGCGGGCTTCGCTGGCGATCTCCTGCAACTTTTCTACCACATGCGGATGCTCGGCAGAGACGTCGGTGGTCTCACCGATGTCATTTTCCAGATCGTAGAGTTCCTCCACATCCTCTCCCCCGCGGGAAACGTGGAGTTTCCAGTGTCCGGCCCTGACGGCCTGGAGATTTTCGACCCGGTAGAAATAGAACTCACCGTAGGGGCTTTCGGCATCGTCATCGCCGGCCATAAGGGATCGGATATTGTGGCCGTCGATGATCCGGTCGTCCGGCGGTTCCGTCCCCGCAATATCGGCAAAGGTTGGCAGGAAATCCATGGCGGTTGTCAGCTCTTCGCAAATGCTACCGGCAGGGATCTGTCCCGGCCAGCGCATTATGCACGGCAGACGCATGCCGCCCTCCCACGTGGTCCCTTTCGTGCCTCTCAACGGATCGTTGCTTCCGCCCCATTGGCCGGCTTTGCTTCCGTTGTCCGAGGTGAAGATAACCAGAGTATCTTCTTCCAGACCGAGACGCCGCAGTTCGTTCATCAGCACGTCGACGCTCCAGTCGATACACTCCACCGCGGCCCCGTATCGGCCGTTCTCCGACTGTTTCATGAATTGGTCGGGCGCAAAAAGCGGGAGATGCACGTACATGTGAGCAAAATACAGGAAGAAAGGCCTCTCCTGATTATCCCGGATGAAGCGGATGCATTCCTCAACGTATCGTTCGGTGAGCCCCGCCTGATCGGGTTGTTCCTGGATGACTTCCTCATCCCTTAGAAGCGGCAGAGGCGGTGCGTCCTCCCGTCGACCTTTCTGTCGGCCCATATCGTTGCTGTAGGGAAGTCCATAGTAACTGTCGAACCCGTGCCGGGTCGGCAGAAATTCCGGTTGATCGCCGCAATGCCACTTGCCAACCAGTTTCGTGGCGTATCCCTGCTCCTGCAGAAGTTCCGCCACCGTCACCTCCTCCTCACTGAGGCCCACGCCGTGGCCAGGGAACAGAACCCACGCGCCTTCGAAATTATCAAATCCAATGCGGCGCGGATAACAACCGGTCATCATTGCCCCTCGCGAAGGCGAACATACCGGAGCCGCCATGTAAAAATCCGTGAACCGCATTCCTTCTTCCGCCAGCCGGTCAAGCGCCGGGGTCTTGTTGCACCCCGATCCGTAACAGGCGAGATCGCCGTATCCCAGATCGTCACAGTTAATCAAAATTATGTTCGGTCTTTCACTCATGCTTGCGCACTCCTATCTCAGCAAAAGCCGCATTGTAACGGGCCGTCTGTCCGCGACAAAATGACCCGCGGGAAAATGGTTGGCCACCCGAGGCAGACGCTGGTTGTTGCCAACAGGGGCAAAAGGGACGGGGACCAACAACTTGCAGATCGACTGTGCTAATCAGGTGTCCTTTATGTCCCTTTGGTTTCCTTACGTCACCTGGAGATCTTCCCGGCCCATTCGCGGGCCAATTTCTTCAACGCTTTCGGGTAGTCCGCTTTTTCGAATTTCTCCCGTGCTTCCTTCACTTCTTCCGACCGTTCGAGATTTTCCAGCGCGACAATAAGTCCGGCCGAAGCATCCGGCGCAAACCGGTGGGACGGATGCGATTTCAGAAGCTTGCGAAAACTTTTGACAGCTTTGCAATACCATTCTTCGCGCGAGGCCATTTCCTCAGATCTGGCACCGATGTGCAGAGCGCTCCGCCCCATACCCATCAGCGCATACGGCGCGAGCCAGGAGACGTGATCAGCCTCTTCCGCCAGCGAACGCCGGTAATGCTCATACGCGCCTTGCCAGTCACCCGCCCGCTTCATTTCACGGGTCTTGTGGTAGACCGGCGGCGCGTTATGATGCAACGCGAGAACAATTACTTTTCCGTCTCGGACCAGGGGAATGGTAAGTTTCCTTCCCATAATCCACACGACAATTTCGTCACAACGCTCAACAGCAATCACCCCTGAGAATTGCCGCACGCCATCTGGGACCCAGACGCATATACCGTCCATCCCCGGGAGCGTCTTAGAACCCCCCAAATGCTCCTCTATAACATGCGCCGCATCGTCATTCCCCTTTCGAGCCGCGATGGCAACCGGATACCGTTCCCACCGGTCTCCGACAAGAGGATCAGCGCCTTTTTCCAGAAGAAGCTGGCAAACCTGCGCATTTCCGTTCCTGGCCGCGAAGTGGAGAGGCGTCAATTCGTTTTCGTCCCGGTTTTGAATATCAACCCCCTTTTCCAAAAGCAGGGATACCACTTCTGCGTGCCCCGAAGCGCAGGCAAGATGGAGAGCAGTCTTGCCCTCGGGACCCGAGGCGTTCAGATAGTCCGGATTTTGCTGAAGCAAACGCTCGGCCATTTCGATATTGCCACTTTGAACGGCTTCATGAAACTTTGCAACGGCCGGAATAGCCTCGCTTTTCTCTGCTTCAGTGACAGCCCGTTCCGTCTGTCCTTTTTCGAACTGGCAACCCCAGAAGGCGAATACGAAAGCCACGCTCAATATCCCCTGGATAAACGCACAACGCAGAACAACTTGCCGTTTGGATTTGCCCGTCATGGTCGTTCTTCCTTTTATGGGGCTCCGCATTTCCCTATTGTAGTGAACATACCTGTCCCAAAAAAACCTTTTTCACGGCTCCGATTTCCGCTTCCACCTTGAAACGCAGATACGTCCCCCCTACTATTGTCGGGCAATATTCGCGTTGCACACTCGGTGCAACGCCGGCCAGTTAGTTTTTTTTTGCAGAAAAAGTTGAGACTGAAATGAGCGCACTTTTGTACCGTGAAGACATGGACAGAGTCAGGGAACGCCTGACGACCTGGTGGAATGGAGGCGACATCGGTCGCCCTGCGATGCAGATCACCGCGCCCCGCGCGGAACCAATTGAAGATATCAAGGTAATGCCGGAACCGGAAGGGTGGGTCACCCGCTATTCAACGAGTAACTTCGAATACCGGGTGAACTTGAGCGCTCGAGCCTGCATCAATCGTTACTTTCTTGCCGACGCCGTTCCGTCCGTCTCTCCGGACCTGGCGCCGAACTGCCTGGCACTGTTTCTCGGGTGCAATGGCGTCGAACGTGACGGCACAGTCTGGTGCGAACCGTGCGTCGATGAGCCCGAAGAGATCGAGTTTCGGTATGACGAGGACAACTTTTACTGGGATTTTTGTCTGCGGCTTGCTCGCGAGCAACTGAGTATTGGTGAAGGAAAATTTTTGCTTCAGTTTCCCGACTTGATTGAAGGACTCGACACACTGGCAGCAATGCGAAGCACGAACTGCCTGCTGACAGACCTGATCGAACGTCCCGACTGGGTCCATGATTGCCTCCGCCAGATTACAGACAGGTATTTCCATCACTACGATATTCTCTACGATATGATACGTGACGAAGTGAACGGATCGATTTTCTGGGCCTGGGCGCCCGGAAGAATGGCCAAATTTCAGTGTGATTTCTCGGCCATGATCTCCCCTGAAATGTTCGGCGAATTCATGGTGCCGGTGCTCACAGAGATGTGCCAGAGGGTCAATTACAGCATGTATCACTGGGACGGGCCCGGGGCTATACCCCATCATGATCATCTTCTCTCGATCGATCCGCTGCCGATGTTGCAGTGGACACCCGGCGCGGGTCAGGAGCCCACCTGGCACAGGAAATGGTGGCCGATGTATCATAAAACTTTCGATGCTGGCAAAAAG
>JAGXLK010000202.1 GCA_018334735.1 Planctomycetota bacterium
AAAGCCGTTCTCTACTGCCTGAAAGTATTGATGAGGACGAAGAGGAAGAGGACCCCGGCGATCAACTCGTCCACCAACTGCTGCAATATAAACGCTTCAAAAAAGCTGCTAACCGCCTCCAGGATCTTGCCGCTCACCGGGCCATGCGTTACAACCGTATCCCCCCGGAACCACAACTTGACCAGCCACAGAAAGAGCCCTCACTGGACGAAATTCTGGAAGATGTCGGACTGTGGGAGCTGGTATCAGCTTATGCTGAAGTCGTGCGTCAGATCGAAATGTCGCAACCGCATCAGATTGTGTATGATGAGGTGCCGGTTGCCACATACATTGAAGAGGTTGTTGAAACCCTTGACAAAGGAGAGGGACGGGTACAATTTTTGGAACTTTTCCGCGGCGATCGATCCCGCGCAAGAGTGATCGGTATTTTTCTTGCCCTGCTCGAGCTGGCGAAACAGAAGAAGATAGAGCTTCATCAACCGGAAGAGGGACAAACACATATATGGATCGAGCGAGCCGCGACAGAAGAAGCTGACATCAATGAAGACAGCGCAAAAGAAGTACCGGATGACGGCAGAGAGCAGTAAAAACCTTCTGAGTTGAGCTTCCCCCCCCATTCTGTTAGAATATTCCAGTTCCGTAGCCCGACGCGGGTTCAATGAGAAAAATTTGGTATGATATGGCTCAGTCGGGAACTGCAAAAGGCGCCCAAGCAGGAAAGGCAGATACGTGCGAGCTATACTTTCCGATATCCATGCCAATGCTTATGCATTGGAAGCCGTGTTGGAAGATATCAACCAGCACGATGTCTCAGAAATCATTTGTCTGGGCGATTTCATCGGATACGGCCCTGAACCCAAACGATGTATCGACCTGGCGATGGATTTTGATATCGCCCTTCAGGGAAACCATGAACAGGCCCTGCTGGTGCAAATGGAAGGTGCAACGTTCAACGTCAAAGCGAAGAGTTCGATCGATTGGACACGCCGTCAACTCGACATGTTGTCCGAAGACCGTGAAGAGAATAGACCTCGTTGGGACTTTTTGGGGGGGCTCCGCGAATATTACGAAGAAGATGAAAAGTGCTTTGTCCATGGGTCCCCCCGTGATTACATCGCTGAGTACATTTACCCCCGTGACATCTATCGGCCTGATAAACTTCACGATGTGTTCAGCATGATCGAACGCGTCTGTTTCGTCGGCCACACACACGTTCCGGGTGTATGGACTGACGATATGGTGTATATGACCCCGAAAGAAGTCAATTACTACTATCAGTTCACCGAAGAGAAAAGAACACTGGTGAATGTGGGCAGCGTTGGCCAACCCCGAGATGGTGACCTCCGTGCTTCTTATGTTTTGCTGGAAGGAGACGAAATCACGTTCCGCAAGGTTTCATATCCTCTCAAAAAAACGGTCGAAAAAATCCGGAACATCCCGGAACTGGATCCTTTTCTCGCTGAACGTCTCCTCCAGGGTCGCTGAGACTATTCCAGAGATGCGATATCCTACTGGCTTCCGGCGGAAACACTTCACCATCTACTATTTGAGTAAACATGAAATCCGACCACTCTCGTCGTTAATCCAATCACGAGTCGTTTAATGGATAAAAAAACTTTCGTCCACTTCCTGTTGATGAGCGTTGCCATTATTGTGGGGTGGTACGTCTTTTTGTCTGTAAGCGGTGGGAATCAGCAACCACACCCCCCCGCCCGGGAACAGGAGGCTGAAAGACCGCAGGAACCAGAAGAAACCGAAGAACAACCGGTCGCAGGCAAAAACGAAAAAGGTGAAAAGGAGCCCCAACCAATAGCAGCGACCGCTGACGTAAAGAAAGTCAGCGGGATCGTTCTTCAAAACAAAAATATCCAGGCATCATGGACAAATACCGGAGCGGGGATCGAATTCGTCAAGCTACGGAAATACAAAGCTCCTTATTTCAAAACCAAAAAGGAAAAAGAACGGCCCGTTCTGACGCTCGTCAGGGATTTTCAAAAGAACACCTTCAGCGATGTGATCACAAGTGTAAGTTTCCACTCGCCTCCAGATGATGCCGAAATGTGGGGGCCCATCGAAGTGGATACCGAAAATCTTAACTACAGAATCGTCGAAAGTGAAAACCCGAATGAAATAGTTTTTGAAGCACAAATAACGACCGCGGAGACCACGCACCGGGGACTGCAGCTGAACCTCAGAAAAATCGTTACGATTGACCCCGATACTCACCACGTTAGTGTCCGCCTGCAATTCATCAATCCGACTGATAAAAACATTTCCCTCAACTTTGAACTGCGAAGTGCCGCAGGCATCGAACGCGAGAACATGAAAAGTCGTTACCTCGGAGCTGTCGTCGGACGCAGCAAAGACGATGAATTTGACATCTCTCAAACCGACGGGGGAAAAACGGACGTTAACAAATCCACCAATATTCAGTGGGCCGGCGTCATGAATCAGTATTTCGTCGCCCTGAGCTGGCCCACAGCGATCCAGAAAGAAAGCAGCTGGATCAAAGAGGTCAAAATTTTGCCGGTAACCGACACCCACCTCCTGGAAGCAACCGGGCGGTGGAAAGAAACGCCAATAGCCGACAAAAACCGTGCCGAAAGACGCGAAGTTGCGGGCCAGAATGCAACCGTTCTGCTCCGATCAACCGTCTTCAATCTCGCCCCCAAAGAATCGGCGTCTCGTGGCTACAGATTCATCACTTGCCCCAAACTTAAAAAGCCTCTCGGTGCCTACGGCGAAGGGCTGACCAACAATTTCCGTTTCGGAACGATGCCCTGGATCACAAACATCATCTCCCTGGGCACCCTTCCCATTCTTACACCTTTGATGGTCTGGATTCTGGAGTTTTTCCATGGCATTATCCCGAATTACGGTATCGCTCTGCTTCTGCTCACTCTTCTTGTCAGGTCAGCCCTGCATCCGCTGACAAAACGCAGTCAGATCAGCATGCACAAGGTTAAGCTGCTGCAACCCAGAATTAAGGCACTCCAAAGCAAATATGGTGACGATCAGCAGAAGATAGTCCAGGAACAGATGAAACTCTACCGGGAATACGGTGCCCATCCGCTCAGCGGATGCTGGCCGATGCTGCTGCAGATGCCAGTCTTCATCTCGCTGTTTACCACCCTTCGCACATCAATACAGCTCCGGCAGGCAACATTCATACCGGGCTGGATTGAGGACCTGAGTCAATCAGATACCGTCTGGCACCTGCCCTGGAATCTGCCGATTATGGGAAATGAACTCAACATCCTTCCCTTCATCATGGTCGCCATGTGGATGCTCAACCAACATCTGATGCCGAAACCCCAGGATGAACGCGCGCAGCAACAACAAAAATTTATGAAATGGATGCCCGTGCTGTTCGCTGTTATCTTCTACCGTTTCGCCAGCGGTCTTGTCCTGTATATCACAGCCAGTAGCGGATTTGGTGCTCTTCAGCACTGGTATATCCGCCGCCATATCGCCGATATGGAACTCAAACCGGTGGATGAGGGCGAAAAGGAAAAAAGCCCCGACAAACGGGACTGGAAACCGAAAGAAAAAGGGCTTTTGGGGAAACTCATGGATCACCTTGAAGAACAGCAGAAAAAAAGCAAACAGGCCAAAAGTTCCAAAAAGAACAACGATAAAGACTGACGGACGCCTTCCTCGTTGGATCCGCTCCCACCAAACCATCCAGGGAAGTTCCACTTTCGCATAATGTTCGGTTTTACAACCTTGGCCCATCCTTTATACTTATCGTGTTATGAAACAAGAAAATCTTCCACCCGATGCCGAAGAAGAGCTGCGCACCCTTAAAAGTCAGATTCTATCCCTCGCCGGTATTGTGGAGTCTGTGTTCACTGAAGCAACCGTAGCTTTAGTCGACAATGATATCGCTGCTGCCAGAGAGGCAAAGGTCGAAGACTACAAAGCCCATCAAGAATGGTTGCGGGTCGACACCCTGGCCTGCGACTTGCTCAGCACGGGAAAATTGGAACTGGATGACGTTCAGTTTGTCTGCGCAGCGATTAAAATGGCTCTCAATCTGCGCATGATGGCCGATCAGGCAGTCGCTATCTCAAAACGCATGCAAGCCTGCCCCGCCGGTGAAATTCCGCCCGGCCCCTGCACAGAAATACTCCCTCGAATGGTGGAGCTGAGTCAAAGCATCTACAGCGACAGCATCGAAGCTTTTGTGAATCGCGACGGAGCCGAAGCGCAAAGCCAGCATCTGGTTTTTCGCGAACTGAGTTCCCTCAACGACGACCTCGTCGAACGGGTCAAGGAGGAGATGGTCGAGGAACAGAATTTACCCGCCGAAGTGGGGACAGCACTCATTCTGGTCGGCCGATCTCTGGAGTTTATTGGGGAACATACCCTGGATATCGCCAACTACGTCTCCCACCTCTACCCCACCGAAGATCACTCAGAAGAACTCGAAGGCGAAACCGAGTAAGTAGCTCTTCTTTTCCCGGATACCATCCAAAGTCTTTTTCACCCAAAAATCCGGCCGGGACTCTGACTGTAATCGGCGGTTCACCTCCCTGTAAAGGTGTTTTCGCACGAAAAACGGCCCGGAACAGATTGCCTTTAAAAGGCTTTTTCACAAAAATGGACTGCTTCCGGCACGATAATAGCGGTCAGAAAATGTGGACACTGTGCGTTGTTGTATATTGTTGTTTATAAACGGTATCTGCCGTTTGACATAGCCCACTCCCGTAAGATGAAAGCTAAATAAATGCACCCTTAGCAGCTGCAGACTCGATAAGATAATGGGATCTCCAGTGGAGTGGTCCTCCTCTAATCATCACATCATGGAACCATGACAGAAGAGCTGGACAGCATCGTCGAACAGCATCAGGAAGAGCTCTACTATTATCTCCGCTATTTGGGTGCGGGCAAAAATACTGCGGAAGATCTGCTTCAGAAAACCTTCGTGGTGGCCCTCAAAAAAGGGTTTCCGGAAGATGTCGAAAAGTCCGGGAATCAGATCGGCTGGCTGCGAGGGATAGCCCGGAACATGTTTTTGCGCTGGTGTAATGCCAGGGAACGACGTCCGGACCTTTGCTCAGAGTTCCTTAAGGTAGCGGAAACGGTCTGGGCTGCGAACTACGATCAGGAGTCCAAACCGGAGAATATCTGGGCCCTGCGTAAATGTCTGGAGGAACTTGAGGAAAAGGACCGTAAAGTGCTGATGATGCGCTACCGGGAGGAATACTCGCGGAAGGAAATGGCCGAAAAACTTGGCCTGACCGAGAATGGCGTAAAATCGTTGCTTCGGCGTGTCAGAGCAAGATTGCGAAAATGTGTTGAGGCGCGCCTGCTGCGGGAGGAATACAGATGAAAGACTATTTCAAAGACAGATTTATGGATACACTTCTCAAACAGGAGCTCGGTTCCGAAGAGGCACCAGACGTACGTGAGAAAGTGCGGCGTCGGCTCTATGGATCGCGCAACAAGAGAAGCGTGCTCTACGCCACGGCCGCTGCACTGATGCTTGTTGTCGGAGCTGCACTCTTGTTTCTCCGCACCGGGCGCTACCCGGAATCGTCGGTGACCGGCAACTACGTTTTGAAGGAGGCCGAGTCCCTGAAGAGAGGTGCCCTGGTGCAGGCCACCGGTGGTGCATCGGTCTCGCTCGGCGGTTACTGCAAAATCGAAATGAATGAAGGCAC
>JAGXLK010000203.1 GCA_018334735.1 Planctomycetota bacterium
TCAGCCCCAACGGGGTGATAACAATTTAGCCCGGGGTAACGCGGTCTGAAGGATCGCGGCGCCCTGGGAGAATATCGCTTTTCGCATTCTCTGTGGGCTGAAGGCCCACAATATTCCTCCTCCGGCAAAGCACCCTTCAAACTTCATGGGTCATCCCGGGGAACACGACAAAAAACACCGAGTCCCTTTCGTCTCTTAAGTCCCTTCTGTCCCTTCTGCGTGCAACCACCAGCAAATTGTCCGCCTCGGCCGCCAGTGCTGCACTTCGTGAACTATTATGGACCATATACGTATCGGTGGGCCGTCACTAAAAAATTGCGGTGAAACCGCCCTGAGGGGTTAAGGTAAAGCCATGCTGTACACGTAGAACAAGTTCGAAGCGGCGGGGCAAGTTATGGTATTGTGATAGTTCCAGCTCTGAAAGAGCGGTACAAGTGTTAGGAGGCTTTTAGCCTGGATTTCCGACTATCCTATTTTCCTGGATTGCCAGATTTCATATAAGGAGGACCGAACAATGAGTCAGCCCGAGGTCCTGTTTGAGGAAGACTTTTCCGATGAGCAGTTGGATTTGAAGAATACCTGGAAACTCGAAGGGACCGGTCGGGCGTGGATCGAGGGGAATTCTGTGGCTCTGCAGGAAGAACCTGCGGGACAGGGCGTCGTTCTGTGGCTGCGCCGCGATTTGCCATCGGATCTTTGCCTGGAATTTGATCTTTCGTTCAGCAACAACCGGGGCATCGGCGTGTTTTTCCTCGCCGCGAAAGGCACACAGGGAGAAGACATACTGGAAGACCTGCCGCCGCGAACCGGTGCCTATCCGGAGTATACTTCCGACAGGATCAACTGCTACAGTTTTTCCGTGCACAGATTCTTCCCGGATGGGCGGCATAACGAGGGGACGAATATCAGACGAAATAGCGGATTCAACCTCGTGAATCATGTCGAACCGGATCCCGTCATGGAGGCCGAGCGGCCCTGCCGCCTCAGGGTCGAGAAGGTTGGCCCGCAATTGCGCGTTTGGGTGGATGGCGAACTGGTCCACCACTGGACCGACAATGGGGAGTATGGGGAACCGCTCGGCGGAGGAAAAGTTGGTTTCCGACTCCGTGCAGATGATTCCTGCGTGATGTATGTTAGTAACGCGAGGATTACCAAACCGGATGTTTGAGTCCGGTCCGGCAGAAACCCGTCGAAAACAAATTTCGAGAAGGATCTAAATTATGTCCGATGATAAAACACCGTATTTTATTTCTGATCCCGAACCTGTTGGCGACTTCTCATCGGCACCATTTCTGAAACGTCATCCGGATAACCCGGTCTTGACGAAAGATGACGTCCCGTATCCTTCG
Organism: Planctomycetota bacterium; assembly: GCA_018334735.1. Next base: position 1,350 of record JAGXLK010000203.1, read on the forward strand.
CATCTGGTTTTTAATTGTTCGGTGCTGGAGGAAAACGATGGGTACCTTATGATTTTCCGGAATGATGTCTTCGCGCAGTACGGTGTGCCCGGCAGGACGGAGACGGATTTTGGGCTGGCGCACAGTGAAGACGGCGTAAACTGGGAGGTCGAGCCCAAACCCGTCTTCGATTACCGGTCGGAAACGGTGAGCAGAGTTTACGACCCGCGGCTGATCAGACTCGACGGACGGTACGTCCTGACGTGCTGTGCTCAGACGCCGAAAGGGCCGCGGGCGGCCACCTTTGTAACCGATGATCTCAGGGATTTTGAACTGATTGAGCTGTCTCTACCGGCTTCGCGCAATACCTTGCTTTTTCCGGAGAAGATGGCTGGAAAATACTGGCGGCTTGAACGTCCTTTCTGGCAAGGACCTGACGCATACGCTTACTACTATGGGAAATGGTTCGGACCGACCTTTGATATCTGGGTCTCCAGCTCACCCGATATGGAACACTGGGGTCATTATAAACTTCTGATCGAAACGGATCAGATTCCCTATGCCAACATCAAAATTGGCCCGGGAGCGCCCCCGATTCGGACGGAAGAAGGATGGTTGCTTCTGATCCACGGCGTCGATTTCGATGCGTCGCGGGGCAAGAATGGCTGGGAAGATCGGTGGCCGCAGAGATATCACGCCGGAGTCGCTTTGCTCGATCGCGAAGATCCAACCCGTCTGATCGGACTGGGACGCACGCCGCTCATCACGCCTGAAGCAAAATACGAAGTGGCAGGAGGATATCGCAACAACGTGGTCTTCCCGATGACAGGTCTGGTGCAACCGGACGGAAATGTGATGATCTACTACGGCGCGGCCGATGCCGTAATCGCCCTTGCGACCGCTCCACTGGATGAACTCCTGGAGCTGTGTGAACCGATCTGAGTCTGTGAAGAATTTCCGGAAGACATTTGGCAGAGAAAATGAGGAAATTATGAACGGTGATATGCTGGCAGATGGTCGGCCCTTTGATTTTTGGGAAGACGAAACTCAGTATACGAGAGAATATCACGTCGCCTGCAGCGCCCCGAAAGCCTCTGACGAAAATAGTGGATCTGCGGAGGATCCTTTCCGGACGATCGGTCGGGCCGCTGCAGAGGTGAAGCCGGGCGAGAAAGTCGTTGTGCACGAGGGCGTATATCGCGAATCGGTCCACCCGCCACGGGGAGGAACGGCTCCTGATCAGATGATCGCGTATGAAGCGGCAGAAGGGGAAGACGTTGTCATCAGCGGAGCCGAGCCCTGGGAACCTGAAATCAAGCCCAGCGAAGGTTGGGCCATACCATCGCTGCCGGATGGAAAACGCGTCTGGATGGCAGATCTCCCCGTGGGGCGTTTTGATGCCTACAACCCATTTCTGGCTCGGAACGTTTATGACCATCTGCCGCGGTACGGGAAAACAGATGATCCGAAATGGTTGCAACGGACTCTCCTGCGCCGAGGGAGTATTTTTTGCAACGGGGGGGAACTAAAACAGGTAGCTTTCCCCCGAGATCTTGCGAAACAAGCCGGTGCTTTCTGGGTGGAAGAACCCGGGACCCGGCTCCATTTCCGGCTTCCCGGCGACGCTGATCCGCGCTCATGTCAACTTGAAGTGACGGCGCGCGAGCAGGTTTTTGCCCCCATCGAGTTGGCGCTGGGGTACATCAGGGTCACCGGATTCGCTCTGGAAAAAGCGGCAGACGGGTTGCCCGTGCCGCAACGCGCTGCTCTGAGCGCATCACGCGGCCATCACTGGATTATCGAAAATAATATTGTGCGTAACGCCAATGCCTGCGGCATCGACGTCGGTATGCAGAGCTGGAACGCCAGAATGTCGGAACCGTGCGGACATCATATCATCCGTGACAATAAAATCCGCGATTGTGGGATCTGTGGAATTGCGGGAGCAACCGGGGTCAAACACACCTTGATCGAAAACAACACGATTGAATGTATTGGTGCCCGCAATATGGAGCGGATGTATGAATGCGCGGGGATTAAGTTCCACCTGTGCAAAAATTCGCTTATTCGTGGGAATACTTTCCGGCATATCCGGCATGCCGGGGGCATCTGGCTGGATGTCAAGAACGAAAACTGCCGCATTACCGGCAACACCTTTGCCGACATCGAAACGATTACCGGAGCCGTTTACTCCGAGATGAATCCGGATACGAACCTGATTGATAACAACGTCTTTTGGGATATCAGGAGCGGTTCTACGCCGGGAGAACCTGACGGTAAAAACATGCCGATTGAAGGCTCGGCCGTCCGCGCGGATTGCAACGAGAGTCTGATTGTGGCCAATAATTTCTTCGGTCGAGTCGAGACCCACGCGATCGCATTCAGCCTCGTACAGGCCGACCGCCCCTCACAGGGACGCACGGGGTTGTGCCGGGCCAATCAGGCACTTAACAATGTCTTTTTTGAGTGTCCGCATCGCATCCATCTTGGCCGCCGGGAAGAGAACGTCTGTGATGGAAATATTTACGATCGACGGGACGATAATCTGTCGTTCCACATCGCGCATCCCGAACCACCGTGCTGGCAGAATCTGAGCGGTTGGCAGAGTTACTTTGGGCTGGATACCCATTCCACAGGAGCAACAATCAAAGCCGATTTCGATATCGAGAGCGGCAGGCTCGAATGGAGCATGATGGATGGAGAAATGCCGGTCTGTCAGCCGGTTGGCGAGCTTGCAAATCCGGACAGCATCGGACCTGAAAACTCATCATAATTTCACTGATTCAACACAAGAATCTCTGGAGTCCCGAACATGGTTGAAGAAAAGATCATATATCTTGGCAACAAGAAACAATTGTTCATCGATAATCGTTGGTTTCAGCAGGCAAACGGTGTGAGTTTGCGGGTGAATCCTCCGGTTAAACGCGAACGCGTTCTGGTTCCCGAGAAACCGTGGGAGGCCTTCCGCATCGGGGCGGGGACGAGCATCATAGAAGACGAAGGGGTATACCGGATGTGGTACGACGCCATAGCTCCGCGGCCACCGGAGGCCGACCATGTCTGTCGGAACCGCTTTCTTTGTTACGCTGAGAGCGATGACGGACTTCATTGGGAACGCAAGAATGTCAACCTGTTCACCTGGCAGGGGATCGAGGAAAACAATATTGTCGTGCCCGGTGGACAGGGGGGCATCATGAAAGATCCAACGGGAAGCGACGAGCATCGGTATAAAGGGCTTTTGCGCGTTTGGCCCAACGATCTCTGGGAGGAATCACAGGGCGCGGTGGCGCCATATTGGGAAACGGAAGAGACATTCTGCAACGAAAGCGAACTGTATATCTGTTCCAGCCCCGACGGAATCCAGTGGCATCGTCATGGCGCAGTGTCGGACCATTTTCATGACACCCATAATCACTTGATTTACGATCCAGACTTGGGATGCCACGTAGCGTATGTGCGCACCCATGAACGGGGGCGAACAGTCGGCCGACTGGAAGTGGAAGATCCAATGGATACCCCCTGGGTTCCGCTCGAGAAAAACGGTGGGGATCCGGCCGGGGCCTTCGATACGGTTCTGATGCGGGACGATTATGATCCGCCGGAAACCGACCTCTACACGCCCTGTGTCCATCACTATCCATGGGCCGATGATGCGTACTTCAGTTTCACCACACCGTATCGTCATTATCCCGTTGGCAGGAATCAGGGTCTTGTGGATATCCAGCTTGCGGTCAGCCGGGACGGAAAAGAGTTCCATCGCCCCGACCGGCGCCCGTATGTGCGGTTAGGTCGGGAAGGGGCATGGGATGCCGGGATGCTCTACATGTGCCTGGGTATGATCCGTCACGGAGACGAGATCTGGATGTATTATAGCGGGACCGAAAGCATTCATGGCGGAGCGGAACAAAGCTCAGCCGACTATGAAGGCGGCATCGCCCGAGTCGTCCAGCGGTTGGACGGATTCGTGTCGGCCGATGCCGACTACACGGGCGCCACATTCACGACGCCGCTGCTCAGATTTTCCGGAGATCAACTGGAACTGAACATCGATTGCTCCGCGTTGGGGGAGGCGTGGGTCGAGTTTCGCGATGAGCAGGGGCGGCCAATCCCCGGATACAGTCTCGATGAAGCGGTCAGCGTGGATGGGAACCGTATTGCGGCTCCTGTGCGATGGGAGGGAAAAGATAGCGTTGCCGAACTGGCGGGACGGCCGGTGCGAATGCACGTCAAACTGCGTGCATGCAAGCTTTATGCTTTTCAGTTTGCTGGGGACGCCTGATTGGGGATAAGCGGTATCGGATTAGTTGTCTGGGGTTTTACTGCAGAGACCAGCA
>JAGXLK010000204.1 GCA_018334735.1 Planctomycetota bacterium
CGAACCGAGTCCGCGTTTGCGGTATTCACGTTCCTGTGGCCCAAAAAAATCACGGAATTCGGGGCCGAAAAAGCGACGGAACATAGGATCGTCCTGCCCGAAACCGGGCGTGCGATATTTAATAATTTTTTCAGCCTGAATCCAGACAACTGACGGCTGGACTTTCCGGGCTGTATAGCGGAACAACTGACTGAATTTTCGGGCGAATTCCCGTAACTCTTTAACCTCTTTTTCCGGGAGGACATCTTCCTGTTGAGCCGGAGCAGAACTGGCAGATTGTGGTGTCCGAAAAATGCCTCCGAGAGCCAAACCAAAAGCAAGCACGATGCTGATCAAGATCGCCACACCAAGATTCCTTCTCATCGCAAGTCTCCCTTACAAAAACGAATACTCTGATGGGTTACAGCCAATTCATGTCAAAAGCTTAAACACTTCCTCCGCAAGGAAGAAGAAACTCCATTTTAACCCGTGAACCGTTGGCCTGTAAAGCCGGCTTAAGCCGCCGGAATTTATCAGGATTTGTCTCTTTACTCGTTATTCCTGCCCTTTATCGCCGGTCTCCTCGTCCAAAACTCCTTCGTTTTTCTCCGCCGCGTTTGATGATGCTTCTTCCTGTTTTTCTGAAGCAGAACCTTCGTTTTCACCTGGCTCCTGCTGATCCCCCTGCATAGTTTCTTTGACGCCCTCAGGCTTTTCGCCAATGGTCGAGGCCCGACTTCTCCGACGATGAACCTTCCTTGGTGGTCGGTTCAGAATTTTATTCATAACAATCAAGACGACGACAGCAATAACACCAAAAGCAATATAGGTAAGCCAGGGCGGAAATTTCTCCGCCAACTTGGTAGTCGCCGGAACATGGTGTTTATACCGAACGCCACCGGTGATTGTTCGAGCCACGATAAGCGGATCGATCTGCCTCTTACCCCCAACGCTTTTATAGCGGGTCAATTTGTAAAAGACACCGGTCAAGACAGCCTCCTGGCGGTCCGCAAGCTCCTCGGGTTTTTCCAAACAAATAAAAGTATATGAACGGTTGAATCTATCGTGTATCTGTCCTTCCCAGAGAAAATCAATACCCAGCTTTGAAAATTCGCCACTTTCATTTTTTTCCACCCGTCGGAGCGTGCCGCGCACCTCACAGACCCGCCCTCTGATCTGTTCTCGTCGTTTCTCCGTGGCAAAATCTTTGAATTCGATGCTTTGATCGACCATCGCTTCCAGCTCTTCCTGAGTTTTCTCCTGCAGAACCTTCAGAACCTGAGCCATAATCCCTTGATCGACCCCCGTAGCCCCATCGATAGGTGGGGCTCCGTGGCGGTCCGGGTAAAGGACTATCGGTGAAATAAGCTGTGAGGGATGATCCTCGGCCTCAAACGCCATTGGCTGGGAAAGTTCATTGGCAGGAACATTCTGAGGGACAGAAATAGAAGTGACACGCCCCCCCCCGAGGACAAACTTATAGATAAAGACCGCCAGCAAAATAAGACCGGCAGCCACAATAATAATCATAATATGACGGACTTTACGATTGAAACTGCGATTTTCATTTTCCAGCTTCTGCCGCAACTTATCCATTCGAATATCCTCCAAATAATCCCTGCTTCAATCGCGGGACTCGGGTCTCCACAGTTTCACTATACCGGATCGCGCCACAAAGGCCAAAGGGCGGAAACATACAAACTGTTTCAAAATCCTCTTCGCGTGGGCCCCGCCCCCAACAACAACCCAAGAGGGCCAAGAACCTTGAAAGGCTTAAAAATACAAGTATAATAAAAGCGAAGATACGATTGTCTTTTTCACGTGAGTATTGAAATACTGACTCGCGATCTTCTCTGGAAACCAATCTCTGAAAATATGCAGCCCAAAAAATAAGATTCAGGAGGGATTCAAATGCGTCACCCTTCGCGGTTGATGTTGGTCATCATCGTGGCGGCCGGTTTCTTTTTGCCGAGCATTGCCCGAGCAGGCAGCGGGACAGATCAGCCTCACCCTGAGCTTCTATTTGCACTGGAGCTGGAACGAATGGGGTACGGCGATTTCGCTGTAGATCAGCTCGTACGGACCCGAACGCGCGATTTTGTCCCAAAGCTGGTGAGAATAAAAGCCTCAAAATGGTTGGGGAAAATCTGTAAAAATCTGGCCGAAAAAGCCGAGCAACAGGGACGATTTCCAGCCAAGAAAGATTATTACGAAAAGGCAATAAAGTGGTATGGTAAATACCTCAGTGAACATCAAGCTTACCTCAAAAACAACAATCAGGAACAGACAACAAAACACCGAGAAGAATACGCTCTCGTCCGCTACGAGCGGGGGACCATCGGGGCGAATCTCGGCAGTGACGCTATCAAAAGCATGAAAGGCACCACCGATGAAGAAGAAAAACTGCAGTACAAAAGCGAGGCGATCGACTATTTCGGACAGGCTGTAGAGGACCTGAAAAAGGGCAAAGATTATCTCGTAAAATGGCGGAAACAGATCGATGAGGGTGCGGAAACCGACGCCCAGAAAGAACTCCTTCACCAGATCCGTCAAAAAGCAGGCCGAGCCCAGATGCAATACGGGCAAGCGCTCTACGAATATGCCCGGTTGTGGGAAGGCGAAAAGAAAAAGAAAGAGCGTGACAAAAAGTTAAAAGAGGCCATCGAGGTTTTTAAAAGTGTAGCTGATTACTACCGGTTGTTCGCAATCCGTTACAAGGCCTATCGGCAGATGGGATTGAGCTATTGTGAACTCGGCGACTTCAAAAAATCCGTCGAATACCTCAATAAGGCTCTCAGCGTATCGGAAATCCCCGACACGATTTGGATTATCCGCCTCGCCCTTTTCAATCTGGCTCAGACATATAACGCCTGGGGCAAACAGGTCAAAGAAACCAAAAAAAACAAACCAGGCGAGTGGGGGGAAAAATACAGCAAAGCCGATATTGCCTGTGCCAGTGGTATCCAAAAAATAAATAAAGACATCTGGCAAAAAGAAGTGCAGGGAACCGGAACACGAGATCTTCGAGATATGCTCTTTGCTTTTTGGCTCGAAAAAGGCACTGCCAATGTGGGCCATTCCCTGTACATGCTCACAAAAGCCGAAGACGCGAAAAAGAAAAAAAGAAAAGTCCTCTACAAAAAATATCAGGATCAAGCAAAACGAGAATTCCGGTGGGCCGTGGAAAAAGCAATGGAAGTTTCAAAAGCCAGAGGTACCCGCTGGTCCCGGAATGCAGAAGTAAAATACGACAAATGGCTCGAAATGAGCAAGACGTTCTTCCCGCCCGACGGTATAAAAATCCGTCCCAACATCCATACCTACATGGCTGAAGGCCGACGGTTGTTCGAAAACGAAAAGTACATGGAATGTATTCCGAAATTCCAGGAAGCCATTAAAAGAGGTAGCGCAGCTTACTATAAGACCCTTTTACCGGAAGCCTGGTACCAGATTGGGGTCGCTTATTACAACCTCTCAAAACCGGCACACACCGGCGGACAATACACCTACTACTACGAAGCAGGTTTGTGTTTCGACCATATTGTGGACAAATACGAAAAAGCCAACTTCGCCTCCGACGCGGCCTACTACGGCGCCCAAATATACGGAGCAATCTATAGAAACACCCGTGAGAAAGTCTCCAAAGGTTACCTGCAAAAAACGAAAGAGATGACCGAGCAACTGGCTGATGATGCCTTACGTTACGACGGTGTCCGTTACTACCGTGCGTTGCATAATTTTATTGACAAATTCCCGGATGATCCACGCAGGAACCGTACGAGGTTCCAGGTCGCGGAACTCGCAAGAACACTTGAAAACTACCGGGAAGCCAGCACGATGTATGCAAAAATTAAGAAAGAACACCCTAAGTTCTACGAAGCCCGGTATCGGGCCGGACTGTGTCTCTATCTGCAATCCCTCAAAAGCTACGAAGAAACTGTCAATCCTCGCAAAGAAGACCGGCGAGAAACGCTGAAACAAGAAATACGAAAAAAGAGAGAAAAGCTCTCGCCGGAAGATCTCCAGAAAGCTGTCGAAGAAAAACTCAAGAAATTGCCCGAAATCAAACTGAAAGATGGGGAAGCAGAAAAACTGGGCGAACTAATGGACCGGGCAGTCACCCGCTATCAAGATTTCATTGCCTGGTTCGATAATAATAAAACCAGACTCGGAGTCGAAGGGCTCCAGACGGCTAACAAATGGGTCGCGCGGACAAAAGTTTCGCTGGGCAAGCTGCTCATTCACAAAGTTTGGGGCTTGACCCACGATGCCAAAAAAGGCGCCGAACAGGCTCTGGAAGTCCTGCAGGATGTCCGGAGTAAACATTTCGAAGGGCCCGGGCGGGACAAACTCCGGGAAGATTACCTGCCCAAAGCCTATATGGTTATTATTCAAGCCTACCGTCGACTCGACAAACTCGGTGGTGCCGAAAAATTCGTGGACGGATTAGTCAAAGAAGCCAGAGACAACCCGGGAAACGACAATCTTAAGAAAATTGCTTCACAGGCGTGTAGCCTGCTTGGGTATGCCTATCTGCAAAGGCGAAAAGACTACGAGAAAGAGGGAGCAACAGGCATCAAAATACGGGACGCTGCCGAGAAAGCAGGAACATTCCTCCAGAAAGGCCTCGCACTCGATCCCGAACAGGATATAACGGTCTACCGCGACACGGCTTCACAGCTGTACCAACTTGAAGAATACAAACATGCCGTGAGACTCCTCGAAGAAGGACTCAACCAGTATAAAATCGACGAAGACAAAGGCCCCACCAGAGCACAACAAGATGTCCTGGTATTGCTGGAAGATTGTTATCTGCAAATGGAAGACTGGTTTAAGGTTGAAGAAAAAGCCAAAGAGCTCCTCGAAATTGAAAAAGCAAAAAACGAAAAACGCGAAGCAGCAGGGCAACCTCTCCTGCGAAATGTGGACTTCCGCTATGATCTCGCTCTCGCCCTTGAGAACCAGGAAAACTACGACGAAGCCGTCGAGTGGTGGCGCGAAGTAAAAACCATCGCTAAAAATATGGAAGGCGCCGAAGGAAAAGAAATAAAATTCCAGTCCACTACGCATCTGGCAAAATCTTATGCCGCGGGAGGTAGAATCGATAGAGGTTACAAAATACTTGCCTGGTATCTGATCGCTTCCGCAGAATGGCTCAGCCATATGGACTGGAAGAATGAAATCGAACGACTCTTCGATCTATACTTCCCAGATAAATACGGGAAACTTAAGGAATACACATTCAATAAAATCAGAGCCGACAAGAAACTCTTGCTGCGTAAAGACAGCAGAAAAATCATCGATCAATTGGTTAATGACCACTGGCCAGAAGAGAAAAAGACAATCGAACAGTGGCGTAAAGAAGTCGGCGGAGAATTGGGGACCGGCGAATAAGCCAGGAGCAATAAATTATGGACCGTTTCCCGCGAACAACCGTCGGCGGCGTCTCACTCCCTCGACTCATTTGTGGCAGCAACTGGTTTCTCGGGTTCTCCCACACCAGCCAGGCAAAAAACCGTTTCATAAAAGAACTGTTCGACACCTCGGACAAAATCGCCGATCTGCTCGAGGTCTTCGCGCGACATGGCTGCAACGCCGTCATGGCGGGCCCCGTCCAAATGCTGTCGGACGCTATTGAAAAGGTCGAACAACGCACCTCGCACCCACAGCC
>JAGXLK010000205.1 GCA_018334735.1 Planctomycetota bacterium
AACAAGCCCCCGATATTTTCCAGCTTATTACGTTCCATATATCCAGCGGGACAAGTGTTATACCAACCGCTACGGTTCAGCTTAAAGTGGAGGATGACAAACAAACCGATGCCAGTACTGGCGATGGGCCCATTGATGCGGTATACAAAGCCATCGATAGAATTACTGGTATTAGTTGTGACCTAACGGATTATTCTATCCGAGCGATTACCGGCGGGAAGGATGCTATGGGTGAAGTCTCGCTGGAAGTGATTTCGGACGATATGACGGTGCGGGGCCGCGCTACCAGCACCGATATCCTGGAAGCCAGCGCACGCGCATATCTGGCCGCTGTGAATCGAATTGCCAAAGCGCGCCGCAACGGTGATGAGATTTCAGAAAGTTTCCACGGGATGTGATCATTGAGTGAACCCGAGGCCGAAGATCAGTCTATCGATCCATGGCCGCAATGCCCTGACTGTAAAGTAGAGCTTGTCAGGGAGGAGGCGGATTGGCTTCTTCGGGTGGGCGGTGTTGCCTTTTTGCTCGTTGGTGTCGGCCTGCTATGGATTGTGCCTCCCGGCCAATTGGATACGGCCTGGGGGGGGGCGATAGCAGCTGGAATGCTTGGAATTATTCTGCTGCGGCCAAGGCCGAAGTGGCGCTGCCCTCACTGCGGACGAGGTTTTCCGCGAAGGAAAAGACCACGCACCGACAGGATGAATCAAAAAGATGGTTCCTCAGGTTCGGTCTCAGCGGATTCGTCGGGTGCTTCATCAGGTGACTCCTCCGGTTTTTGAGTTTCGCCGCTGGCAAAGCCCAGGTTGCTGAGTCCCGTAAAAGCGAGCATGGCTGCATTCAAAAGTAAGACGACTGCTCCGATAATGGTGATGGTGGTTACCAAACCAGAGGAGACTGAAGGAGCGAGCGCGGTGGGACTTTTGCCGGCACTGACAACCAGAGCCTGACAATGGTCGAAGCTCATTGCGTAAATAAGCGGGAAAATGGTGACAATAGCGCCCGTGATCAGGCCTACAACGTAAGCTGCCATCCGAAACCTCCTGCAAAAAGCGGAAAAGATGTTTTGCTTTTCTCCATCTGCCTATTGTTATAGCCCCAATAAGGGGTTGCGTGCAAGGGTTGACTCTTTTTAACTGTGGCATCCTAAAGAGGAAAGGCGTTCGGCTTATGAAACCACAGTATTGCCCCGGACTGAGTGAGTTCAAGGAAAAGAGCCAACAGGGGAACGTTATCCCGGTTTATCGCCAATTAATGGCCGATACTCTGACCCCTGTTTCGGCGTTCCAAAAAATGGCTGACGGTGATTATGCTTTCCTGCTGGAAAGTGCGAGCGGTCCCGAAAAAATCGGTCGATATTGTTTCCTGGGAAGCTCCCCATTTGCTCTTTTTAAAGCCCAGGGCAATACCGTTGAAATTTGCGAAGGGGACGATGTTGAAACCATCCAGACCGATAATCCATTCCCCGTCTTTCGGGATTATCTCTCCCGTTTTCAACTCGCTCCAGTAGAGGGCCTGCCGCGTTTCTCGTGCGGTGCCGTGGGATTCATGGCCTATGATGTCGTCCGTTTCGTCGAAGAACTGCCGGACTGTCCGCCCGACGATCGAGATATCCCCGATATCTATTACATGTTCTTCGATGAAATATTGATCTTTGATTACCTCAATAAGACCATAAAGGTCGTATGCAGTGTCCGAACTGATGGAGAAAAGCCCGAGACGGCCTTCCATGATGCCTGTGCGCGTATTGACCGATTAATTTCGCGTCTCCGGACACCGGTAAGCAACCTCAGTGATGATATTACGCCTCAGGGCGAAATCACAATTCCATTCGAGTCAAATTTCGAGAAACAGGATTATCTGGAGGGAGTGGAGAAATGCAAAGAGTATATCCGCGCCGGCGATATCTTCCAGGTGGTCCCTTCCCAGAGACTCGGCGTGCAGACTTCCGCTTCGCCGCTGGATATCTACCGGGCGCTTCGCGTTATCAATCCTTCCCCCTACATGTTTTTGCTCAAAATGGATGACCTCCATCTCGTGGGCTCTTCCCCCGAGGTGATGGTGCGCGTCGAGAACCGAACTGCCACGGTCCGTCCTATCGCGGGCACCCGGCCCAGGGGACAGAGCGAAGAAAAAGATCAAGAACTCGCGGAAGAATTGCTCTCTGATCCCAAAGAACGGGCCGAGCATGTGATGCTGGTTGATCTTGGCCGAAACGATCTTGGCAGAGTTTGTCAGTACGGGACCGTTCGTGCCGATGAAATTATGGTCATCGAACGCTACTCGCACGTCATGCACATCGTCTCCAATGTGACCGGCGAACTGACCGATGATAAAGATGCGCTCGATGCTCTTATGGCATGTATCCCCGCCGGTACGCTTGCCGGAGCGCCAAAAGTGCGCGCTATGGAGATCATCGATGAACTGGAACCGACGAAACGAGGACCTTACGGCGGGGCCGTCGGGTATTTCGATTTCAGCGGGAATATGGATACCTGTATCACCATCCGGACTGTTGTGCTTCAGGGACGGGACGCTTACGTACAGGCCGGCGGGGGAATTGTCGCCGATAGCGTGCCCGAACGGGAATTCGAAGAAACACTCAATAAGGCTAAAGCGCTCCTCCGTGCCATTGAAGTTGCGCATAAAATGGAAGAACCAATCGAACCGTAAAATACCATCCGCCTGATTTTTACCCGGGAAATCTGAAAATGCCTCAAAAACCGAATATCGTGTTTTTCATGGTCGATCAGCTCTCGGCACGCTGGCTTGAAGAAGGAGCTACCAAATGCGTCCCAACACCGAATTTAGACCGGTTGCGTAACCGCAGTGCAAATTTCAGTAAAGCTTACACCAGCAACCCCGTCTGCATGCCCGCCCGGGCGACGCTGGCAACGGGCCTGAACAGCCGGCAACACGGGGTGCTCCAAAACGGCTACCGACTCGATCCGAATCTGCCGACGTTCATGCAAATGCTGCAGAAGGATGGCTACAGGACGGGAGCTTTCGGCAAAGTACACCTCCATCCCCATTTCGCCGGCGTACATCCCGATTACCGCGAGTATGGTTTTGATGTCACTCACATCACGGAGGATCCGCGGGCGGGGGAGTGGCTTGACTGGATCGAGCAGAATCATCCCGAACATTTTGAAGCCGCTCTGGCCACGATCTGGTGCGCCGATATACCGGAACTGAAAAGTTACGGACCCGAAAAGCGAGATCTGAGTTCGCGGATCAAAACAATCCGGGACGAGTTCGATTTTGCCACTGACGATTTCCCCGAGAACACACCCCAGGCATACACACTCCCCTTCCCCGAGGCAATTTCGCAGACCCACTGGATCACGGACCATGCGCTCGATTTTATCCGGGGGGCCGATCCGGCGGAACCCCTCCTGGCCCATATCAGCTACGTTCAACCTCACGGCCCCTCCTGCCCCCCAGCCGAATATATGGATCTTGTCGAGCCGGATTTGATCCCCGAGCCTTCCGCTCCCGAATGGCCGGACGATCCGCTGCGTCCGGAGGCTTTTGATGACCTGCCGCCGTGGAAGAGCGCTCGATCGATTCCCGAGAACTGGCGGACGCGACGTCATTATTACTTCGCTGATATCGCGCACCTGGACCACCAGCTCGGGAAAGTGATGGATGCACTTGAGGAGACCGGACGGTTGGGAAATACGTACATTATTTTCCTCGCCGACCACGGGGAACTGCTGCTGGAACACGGTTTCACCGGGAAAGAAGAATACCACTACGACGCGTGCATTCGAATCCCCCTTATGATAATTGGTCCCCAGGTGGTGCCGGGACCGCGGACGAACATCGTTCAGCTCGAAGACATTTTCCCCACCGTCCTCGATATGGCGGGTCTGGAACAGCCATCGCCTCCGGTGCTTGGACCTTATTTGCAGGACGAACCGGAGCGTTTCCCGGGGCAATCATTGCTCCCAATCTGCTGTGAGGGAGCTGGCGGGGAACGTGACGCGGCGTATTCAGAGAGCTATAACAGTATCAGCAATGCTTCACCCCACCACTGGGCTCGGACGATCTGCACAGAGAGGTATCGCTACACGATATACCCGGGCGGCTCCGGAGAACAGCTTTTTGATCTGGAGGAAGATCCAGCAGAACAGCGGAATATGGCAGGATTACATGAACACGCCGATCTGCGGAGAGAACTGCGGGATCGGCTCATGGATCTGATCATCCTGCAGGATTACCCCCACCCGACACGCGAAATGTTCGCGCATGGAGTGCACTGAAGGGGTTTTACCACTGTCTAATGGAGACTCGAGTTCAGCTGAGCCCGCCCTCGGCGGGCGAATCTGGACTTGAGGCGGGCAGAAAATGGCAAGTTGCACGGAAACATCGACCGCGTTCTGAACTCCAGCCCCGCCGGAGCGGTGCTGAAGTCCAGTCCGCTCATGCCACGGCTCGGGGCAGGAGCTGGCGGCCTCGGCTACCTTTTTTGAAAATCGGCTCGGCCCCAGGTCCTCCGGAAGTTTTGCACCGCCGTCCCCGGTCCCCGAACTCACCGCGCGCTCCACTTTTCCGCATTTTTCAGCAGATTTTTAGCTTGTTCCACGCTGCCGCAGGATGTGACCATCATAAGACCCTCCGGACGGAGCTCATCAAGCAGCGTTTCGATACTCTCGGGACGGCAATGGACATACACGAGTTTTCCGCCATCTTGAATCCGCTTCAACAGGGGGATCCATTCCACCGTTGGTTTTGCGCCCGCCCCGGGTATCCACTGAATTCCATCGAGGTCCGGCAGTTCCAAAAGGGCATCGAGATGCCTGACGGCATCGGGCCCATCGAGATGATAGATAGTGCGCTCGACCATGTGCGTCTGCTTTTCGATGGAGGGGAGAAAATATTCCCGAAACTGCTCCGGCGAAATCATGCAGGAAAAGTCCGATTGCAGATCGATGGAGGGTCGATCCGACCATATTCCCATCCAGTAGAAATAGCCCCCGGTTTCCCGGGTTATTTTGACCGCTTCCTCACAGTAGCGGTACCAGGCGTCGGTGATTTTATCGATTGCCGACTTGATATATTCGGGATTATCGATGAAATCCAACGCGAGCTTCTGCGTCCCGCGCAACCTGGCCAGCAGTTCCGTGGGGCCATTCAGATCGGGAATGCCCACGTGATAGCCGTCGGCCCTCTCCACGAAAGCTTCCATCATATGCCGGGACGCCTTCCACCATTTGTTATCAGGGTTGAAACTCAGGTCAGGCAAATTATTGGGATCGTCGATGATTGGTTCGCACCAGACAGTTGACCGGTTCAGGAATGTGACAGGGCATCCCAGGTAGCTGGCCGTGATCGCGACGAAACTGGTGGGCACGCCCGGGGCGACCGGGAACGCTTCGCCTCCGAAATACGTATTTGCCAGCCTGTTTTCCGTGCGGGGAATGACAACCTCCGGGTCTGTGAAGTATCGCTGGACGTCTTCGACTTCATCAATTACCTCGTTGTCGGCGTCTTTGAGGGGGGCGGTTACGTTCACAACGGCCCGGTCGATAATCTCGTGGTTCCACCAGGCTTCGACGCGTTCTCTGCTCTTTTCGGCGTTTTCTTTGGCAATTTTCATGGAGTTCCTCTCTCTGGCCTTGTTTCAACAGTAAAATATTAGCATTTT
>JAGXLK010000206.1 GCA_018334735.1 Planctomycetota bacterium
TTCCGAAAAAACCTTCGCTTCATTCTTCTTGGAAAATTCCTGCGATCGGGCGAGCAGTTCTTCGCCCTTTTCATCGACCAATGCCGCCCGGACGCTGTATTTCCCCGGTTTCAATTTCGGAAGTTCGATCAGTTCCTGAAACTTCCAGTAGACCGTCTTCTCGACTTTACCTTTCCGCAACACCTCATCCCCGCTCCGCACAATCCATTTCATAGCCGCAATGCTATCGCGGTCTTTGACCTGAGCATCGAGGGTATCGCCGGCGAGCCAGAGTTTACACTCGACAGGATTGAAACGGGCGCTGAGTGGAAAATCCGGTGGTTTGCGGTTATAGCTGAGGAAACTCTTCTTTTCGTCCTCCTGGAAAAACGTGTGATACTCATATACGGGCGTTGCTTCGCCATCGTCGATGGATGAAATTTTCAAATCCAGGAACGCTTTCGGTTGGGGAACCGTTTTTGCCACTTCAAAGCGGGCATCCTGGCCGGCTTTCAGATTAAAATCCTCCTCCACTTTCCAGAGGATCTCATCTCCCGGCTCGTTTCGCCCTTTGACCGAACGGATTTTCAAAATCGCTTTGATATTGGCCGCCTTCTGACCGGAGTTGGAAATTCTTGCTTCGAGATTAACTTTGCGGTCGAGCAAACCATCGAGTTTCTCGATCTGCACGAACGGTTCTCCATCGGTCAGTGTCCCCCGGGGGAACCCGCGGCTAACCAGAAAACCGGTAGCCGTCGGCATCGAGACCTGTCGCCAGGGAAATTTGTAATCGCGGGCCATCAGGAGTCCGACGATATCGCCGGGTTTGTGTTTTCGAGGCATCTGGAGGTCGTCCAGGTCCATAGCGATTTCCATATCCCACCAGCGGTTTCCTTCATCGTCTTCCCAGCGCGTGTTGGCGATATCGAAACGGGGGTACCAGTTGAACATGGATTGTCCGATGCTGGGATATATTTTCTGATATTCCCCGGCCTGGACGGCATTGAGGATAAATTTGAAGAAGAACGGAGCCTCACCAGGAGTCTTGTTCCGTTCTTTGAGGTCGATTCCAAACTCGTAGGAATCATCGAAGACGACGCCCTGTGTGAAACGCTGGCGTTTCTGTTTGACGAGCCGTTCGCCGGGCCGGATGCTGCTGCGGGTGCCCATGTAGAGGTGATTTGAATCCCACGTCCACCAGAACCGGGTCTCACGTCCGAAATATTTGATTGAATGGGCCGAGGTAACGCCCTGAAGTTGCACTGCCCGGTCCCACTCATTGCTGTGAATACGCCCATCGATCGTTGGCGGTTCTTGCACGCGAGGGATATTGAATTCCGGAACCAGCTCGATCGGAAAATGTTGTTCTCGAGCCCGAAGTGGCCCGCCCAAAACCAATCCGACCAACATCACAAACAACGCCACAACTTTTTTCATTGGCATTATCGGAAAACCTCCAGAATGGGTTGGTTGCTCTGGAAATCAGTGGAAGAGACAGGGCTGTTCCGCCCGAATCCCCGGGATGATCATAGATTTAATGGCCTGTAGTGTCAAGATTGTAATAAACAGCGCGTAACCCGCGGAAAGAAAGTGAATCAGAGTACAGCTGTTCCAGCATTCTCAGACGTGCACCGCGACAAAAATGGGTGATGCGTGGGCGAGAAGAACCTGCTGCCGGGACGGACAATCCGCCTCGGCGGTCACTGAATACCAGTGCGGCCCGGGAGACGGGTTTTCATCTATAAGTTCCAGTTCCGCCTCATTCGCATTGATTTCGGTCCATTCGCCGGGTTCGCCGTCTTTGAAGAGGCAGACGCGACGTATGGTTCTGGCCGATGAGAGCCAGGCGTGGATTGAGACCGGTGGAGCACTCGTAACCGATTTGCCGGGACCAGCGTCGCCGCAGGTTGTCCAGATGGCAAGTTTGCCGTTTGAAGTTGCGATGGTGCGTCCGGACCACATGGCATCCCACACGGCTTCTGAAGTGATCTCATTTACCCAGAAACCCGTCAGACAGACGTGATTGTAGCCGTATCCTCCACAGTGGTCGGTTCCCCCTACCAAACCGACTCTTTTGCCCGAGTTAAGAAATTTACAGACCGTTTCGTCTGATTTCTCGCCGTTTCCGGCCATTAATTCGCCCATCATACTGTTGCCACGCGTCTGCATGGCTTCCATGAGAGGTTCGAGTTCGGGATCGTAAGTTTGAACACCAAAATCTTCCTCAGAACCGCCAGGAGAATCAAAATGTCGCACTGCCATGATTGATCCCGGAGGCATCAATTTCTTGATTCGACGGTAATGGTCGGCCCTTTCACGTCCCACCTGGAGGATCGGGCGGAACTGTTCGAACATCCCACGTTCAACAGCAAAGAAAATTGTGTCATGACCGCTGATCAGCCCTTCCGCCCCGAAAATCGGCACACAATCCGGGGCCGCTTCCGCCTGCAGCACATCACAGGTATGAACAAGTTCCGCATCGTTCATAAGGTGAGTATGCTCGGTCAGACAGAGCACCTTTGACCCGAGAGAGTCGCGCTGGAACCGCAGATTTTCTTCCGGGGTCCCGTCCATCGGCGAGATGCACTTGGAATAGGTTGTATGCACATGCAGATCGCCCCAGATGAGATGTTTGGGGGCCGATGAGGCATCAATTGCTGGCGGGTCCACGGCCAGATCATGAATCGAAGGGGAAATACCGTACCGCCCGGCCATTCCCGGCAGAACTGTTACGTCAGACAGAGGCTGACCGTTCGCCCATCGCTGAATTTCTACCCGCATATTGTAGGGACGCCCGGGGTGATGAGTAACCACTTTCTCATCATTGTCCTCAAAAACCACGCAGGGAAGTTGATCGCAGCATGGAGCGAATACCACCCCTCCGTTTTCTTCAAGCATAAAGTCGTAGGCGCAGTCGGGATGGCCGTAGGACCGCGTAACGCGGGTGGGATCAGACCATCCATATTCACCATGCTGGATAATCTGCACGTCCCATCCGAAGGACTTTATGCCGCGCTGTCGAAACTGGCGGAATGCCACAACCGGTTCGCCCTCCAGAATCTTAATGCGCGGTTTGATCGGAGTGGCATTTTTATGACGCCCTTCCTTGAATCCGCGTCGGGGGACGGGCAATCGACCATCTGCGGTATTTGGGGCCGGCACTGGCACACCGTCACCTATTTCCATCTGCCATAAGTAGAGGTCACGATGTCGCCCCAATTGCTCCTCATAACCCCACATGGGAGCGGCTTCATGGACGATGTAAAGCATCTGCGTCGGGTCCTTAACGGCTATAGATGCCGCCAGATTAAGGTCCTGGCATTGCGGCAAAGTCACCTCCTGAAGTTCATCTCCGCTGCGTAGAATCAGAAGACTCAGATCACACCCGTTGCGGCGAGGCATTTCATAACAAAGGATCATGGAACGGTTCAATTTCGCAATAATCGGCTTGCGGCCCGCTTTCTCCGCCAGCAATCCTCCATCTGAATCGATGAGCCGAACGATCGGTCCGGTTTCGGTCATAATCTGGCAGGCAAAAACAATCTCTTCATCAATAACCGCCACGTCCGGATAACGACATAAAAACGGAGTCTCCAAAACAAGATCGGCGCGGCCGTCAGAGAACGCCCACAGTCCGAAGCCATTATCCGTTCGCCCCGTCCAGGCAATCACCGGTTGAGGGACAAATTGATCCGGAGTAGCCGGATCGCTCAAAATAGTCCCAGTGCCGACCACTTCTGGTTCCTCATCCGCTGTGTCTTCCTTCACCAAAACGATTTCCTGTTCAGCTGTGCTCGGCAACGCCCGGCACCAGTTTTCCAACGATTTGCCCTCGCGAAGAGAATCGGGGCGGTCTCCCCACACGGCGGCCAGCGGTTCGCGGAAAGACAAATCGCGATCGGAACGTCGCAGGACAGCAGCGAACCAACCCGAATCACATTTTCCCGCCTGGCAGGCCGCCCCGTCATTGATCGTAACAACTTTTTCGGCGCTACGAGTCATTTTTTCTCCACCATATTTTTGACTTCCAGGCGAAGAGTTTTCCCTCCTGGGAGTCCATGTTTTTGTCACTATCAGCAGTAAAAACGGAAAATGAACAATGTATAATTGAAATATCTTTTCGAAGCGCATTTAACCAACATCTACCCCCTTCGTCAACACTTTGGCGCGAAAAGATAAGGCCTTCTTAATCCTCTACAACGAAATTGTTCTTATCTTATTAACCCGAAGAATGAACGAACACGCAGCTCGAGGGGCACTCGACGAAGCGGTTCATGTAAGGTTGTTCGTTTGACATATTCCGGGCAGATGAACAGACTATTTATGGAATACAGGGCTCAGATCCTTCGCCGGTCGCACTGCATGTGCTCCCTCCCTGGCGGGAGTTCCCGGCGGACGCAATGAATTGAAATCCCGCTAAAAATAGAGCGCTGCAGAGCGCTGCAGGAGATATCTGGGGAATGAGGAATGGAGAAGCAAAATGATTCACATTGAAGTAGGGCTCGATCCGTCCGGGACGACCCATTTTGAGCGGGAAGCGATGCAGGAGGTCCTCAAGCTGTGTGAGGAAAAGGCAAAAAAGGCGCTGTTGGGGTTTGAGTGCCCGATCCATGGCCGAGTAAATGGGTCCGTCAAGCTGTTGATCAAAGGGCAACAGGTTGCGGTGGATGAAGCGGATGTTTGCTGCGAAAAGGCGCAGCAAAGATTGGAGAAACTGCTGGTAGGGATTCTTTAATTAATATTTTCTTGTGCCGCATTACCACACGGTATTTCATTTCGCTGTGACAAGATAGAGCCCCCAATTGGCCAAAAAACCTGCAGCAAAAATCAAGACGATTGTCAGACTCGCCCGCCGTTCCAAACCGGCCCACCGAAGGCGCAAATCTCGGCCAATCAGACAAATCGCCCGGTAGGGAACCTGAAAGGCGATAAGCAGAAATACCAACGTCCCCAGGTGGTGAAAGTTCCATGCCTGTTCCCAGGAGCCATGAGCGGTCGCCACAAAAGATCTGGTCAACCCGCAGGTTGCACATTTCAGACCGGTCAACTTCTTGAACATGCAGGCTTCTGGCAATGCCCGCCCTCCCAGAAATACTGTCTGCCCACTGACTGTTAAAATGCGGGCCGCAATGATCGCCAGTGTGGATATCACCAGGAACAACCAATCCAGCTCGTGCCAGATAGAGTCCCGCTCGACTCCTGTTTTCTCCTGGACGTTCTTACTTTGATTCTGGTCCGGCCTGCTGTTCTCTTGATCCGACATTGTCCGCCAAAATTCCAGAAGTTTTTTGGAAAACCGGATGGTCCCGGTCAATCGTACCAATGCGAAGAGTTTTCGAGAACCATTATGACTTTTTTGCCTTTTTTTCTCAACGCCAAAGTTTTTCCCGCTCCTTGATAGCGCATGGCCATGGAAGTACCATGTTATTTTTAGCTTTTCCCAAGCCATTAAGGTGAGAATATGAACGCAATGACGTCTCGTGAACGTTTTCAGTGCATGTACGAACATAAAGAAGCGGACCGGATTCCTGTCATCGATAGTCCATGGGGCGCCACCATCGAACGCTGGCACAAAGAAGGCATGCCTGAAGACACGACTTTCGTGGATTTTTTCGGGCTCGATCATGTGGCCCAGATTGGGGTCGACAACAGTCCGCA
>JAGXLK010000207.1 GCA_018334735.1 Planctomycetota bacterium
GGGGTTCAAGAATATCTGGAAAATCCGCCGGCAGAAGGCGTCCTGCTTCTGTGCTGTAAAAAACTCGACCGGCGGCGGAAAGGTGCAAAAGCCATTGCTGAATTTGCGACAATTGTAGATTGTAGTAAACTCCGGTGGAAAAAAGCCCGACGCTGGTTGAACGAGCGTGCCTCCCGTGCAGGGAAGGCGCTCACTCCGCGCGCTGCAGATTCTCTCCTGGAAGCAATCGGGGCGGATCTGGCAGCACTGAGTCGAGAATTAGAGAAACTGTGCCTGTATGCCGATTCCGAAAACACACTCACCGAAGAGCACGTGGCCGAACTGGTGCCCCAAAGCCGCTCCAGATCCATATTTGATTTAAGCCACGCAATCGCCCGTGGAGATGTATCTACCGCCATACGGTTGGCAGACCATCTCCTTTTAAGGGGAGAAACTCCTACCGGTATGATAGGCTTCTTGGGGAGCCAGATGAGAACATTATGGCAGGTCAAAAGGCTTCGGGCGACGGGCGCCAGCCAGAAGCAAATTGCAAATAAGGTAGGGCTCCCCCATTTCGCTGTCAGACGTGCCGCCAAAGCTGTGGAAAAACGGTCTGGTGAGTGGCTTTCGCAATGCATCAACCAGCTGGCGGAAGCCGATGTTGAACTGAAGACCAAATCGCTTCAGGCGGCGGAAAGAGAAACCTGGTTTGAGGGGTTCCTGGTCGCTCTCGCCCGGTAAATCAGACCCAAACTAAATTCAGATACGGGCCTGGGTTTCGAGTTCTTCAATAAAGTGTAGATCTTCGCGTTCATCCAGCATGTGGTGAGCGTCGGCTTCGTCTTCAAGCATTCCGTCAGCCAGGCCTTCACGCCCGTCGAGAATCAGCTCCCGATGCCGTTGTTTGATAAAACGCAACCGATCTTTCTTGTTCTTCGGGGTATCCGAAGTGTTTTCACCTTTTCCCATAATCTTCACCTCCTTCTTCCGATCATTTTTTTTCAACTCTCAGGTAAACGTCAACTATATAAACAACTCCGACGGACACACACACCACTGTCGGGCACATGGAAAATTGTTAGAAACGGATGGAAAATGCGTGTGGATGGCGTCCACCGTTGCGGTGTTAGCTGTCAATCTTGTACAGCAATCGAGCAAATTTTACCGTCAAAAAATATCAGGCAATCGCCCGAGAATAGCGTTCAGGTAACTGTAGAGACACCTTAACTGCTATCAATTTGCCTGAAGGCGATTAATACTACAAAAATCGTTCCCGGATGTCAAGACTTTTTTTTGCAATCAGGCTTTTTTTCAGGCACGGTTCAGACCGATATACACTCAACGAAAAGACATGGTTGGATTATAATCGTCACTTTACATCTCGCGAATCTGATAAGTGGTCATTTTTGAGTGAGGAGGACATCATGCGATCAACATTTCGGACATTTATGCAGGGCATCATCGTCACCACTCCTGCAGTTCTGACAGTCTACGTTTGTTTTCGAGCTATGGTATGGCTCGATAGCTCAGTTCGTTCTGCTCTGAAAGCCGCTGGTCTGCCCGCGGTGCCGGGACTGGGTGTTGTGCTCGCGTTCGCCGGAATATATCTTGTGGGCCTTGCCGCACGCAACTGGATCTTTAGGAAACTGGTCGACCTGGGCGAAGCCATAGTCGAGCGAATCCCCCTCGTTAAAAGTCTCTATTCAAGTGTCAAAGACCTGCTACAGTTCCTCGGGGGCACGGACGCACGCACACGCGGCGTCCCGGCCCGGATCTCCCTGCGCGATGATACCGTCCACATGCTCGGATTGATCACACAAAAAGAACCCGAGAAAACCCTTGGAAAAGCGGAAAAAGACCGCGTTGCCGTCTATCTCCCGATGAGCTATCAGTTGGGTGGTTTCACCGTTTACGTAGACGAAGGAAACGTCGAAGAGATTGAGGGAATGTCGGTCGAAGATCTTCTTAAAACCAGCCTTACGGCCGGCATTGGGACCCCTGGAGAGACCGAGAACGCCGTCGCCACGCTGCCCGGACCTGACGCCAAAAATTCCGAACCAGAAGCGGAGAATGCTTAATGAACTCACACCAAAAAACATCCCGGTGCCCTCACACTCAAAAACCCCGAATCCGTAGCAAAGCCTGAACAGCGGGATGCATATTGTTTTCCATCAGCGTCCAGGGTTTCTGCATGCCAATAAGGGCATACATCAAAGAAATTATACCACACAGGTAAAAAAACGCCTGGAAATACGTTTCGTCCCTGTGCCGTGAGTAATAGCTTACAGCGTAGTACGACAGCAACGGAATAAAACCGATGTATTGTCGGAATCCAAAACAAGCACCGCCCAGATCCCGACGGGAGAAGAAACTGTAATACGAAACCAGAAGAATAATACCGAAAACAACGGTCAGTGCGACATGGCCGCGAGAAGCATCTGAACGTTCCCCCTCTCGCCAACCATGCCAGGATCCCCGCACAGCATCACCTATCCCCGCCACACCAATCAGAACAATTGGACTCAAGACAAAGAGTCCCTGGGTACTGATCAAAGTCAGTAACCAGTATTTGTAACGCGGGATCGCCCAGGTGAACTGTCGCAAGGAAAGTTCCAAATACGGCCCTGCATGATGGCCGGTGGCCCCAATCAATTCGAATGGAACAACAGTATGCCATATCGGGTATTGGAGCGCGCAATGAAGCGCCAGCAGCGGAATTGCCCCAAGGCAATACGCCGCAATTGACCGCCAGGCACGGACATAAAAAATCAGATAAAGACCAAAAGCCAGTGAAAAAGCTAAACCGTCCGCCCAACCGACAACCGTCGCCAGACTCATAAGCAGGCCCGCGGTGGCCGCCCGGGCCGGTGAGATACCCACACAAGCTTCCGGCATACGCAAAATGAAAAAGGAAATAAAAATAAGAGACGCCGCAAAAGTATGATGGTTCATCGTTGTTGAATACGACAAATAAATGGTACCACCGAGGCTTAAAACCACCACGAGATCCGCTTCGAGGCCGGAAACCCAAGGGGTAACGTTTCTTCGGAAAAAATAGACCGCCAGGCTCGTTAAAGAACCGATGAGAAGCCAGGTCAAGACAAATGTTGGGATCGCTGCCCGATATCCTTGAAAACTGAACTCGGCACCGAGCAGGCGAAAAATATTAAGCACTCCGGCCAGCAAAACCGTGAGGACAGGTGACTTTGTGGTATAGCAATGGCCATTTTGTCGATTGTATGCGATGTTGTGCAAAAAAAGAGACCCGTCTTTTCCCATTTCCGATGGCTGCTGCAGATATCCGGAGTCATCGATATAGAAAACGCCCCTGTTAACTATGCTATCAACGGCTACAAAACGGCTGAGGTCATTTTGGCCTAGAATGCCTCGGTGAGTGAAGACGAAGAGGAATAGCAAGACGAACAGGGCAAGCCGGCGGGCATGCTCGATCCCAACTCCCCGACTTTCTTCCTTGCCATTTGTTCCCATTTTATCCCCAAATCCTCGACCACATTACTGTATCACCGAATTGGTTTTTATAACCTTTCCTCTCTCAGCCTGCGAATCCCCGCAGCAGTAATAATATTCGGACAGCGGGATGAGCATTATTTTCCATCAATTGCCAGGGGTCTTGCATGCCGATAAGCGCATAGGTTACGGAAATCAGGCCCAGAATGTAGAACAATCGGCGCACCCGTTCGTCATCGCGGTGCGACGCAAAATAAGATATTGCATACCAGGATAGCAGGGGCGTAAATCCAATGTACCATCGGAACCCAAAACAGGACCCGCCGAAATTGGTCGGTCCTTCAAAACTGTAATAAATGATGTTGACCAATACTCCAAACCCAACCGCAAAGGCCGCAATCTTCCGGCCCCTTGTTCCTTTTAGCGTTTCTGCGTCTCCGTTACGCATATTATCGGCCAAGCCGGCGACCCCAAAAAGCAGGATCGGACTGAGGGTGAACAGCCCCCGCATGCTGAAAAGGGTAAGAAGACAATATTTCCAGCGTGAAATATTCCAGGTATCCGGCCCGATGGGATTTTGCCAGTAACTGCCCTCCAGGTGGCCGAGATTGTCCATAACTTGAACCGGCAGGATGCTTTCCCAAATCGAGTATTGAATTCCGCAGTGAAGCAGAAACGCCGGCAATGCACCGATTCCGAGCAGGCTCAGCTTACCGATCGAACGCAGGTGAAAAATGATGTAGAGGCCGAAGGCCAGGCCAAAAGCCCCGCCAGCGGGGATATCAATCACCAGAGCCCACCCCATACAGAACCCGGCGCCCAGAACCGACAGCAGCGGGGGTTCTTTGTTGCCTTCGGCCATACCCAGCCCGAAAAATGCCGTCAGGATCAAAGTGGCCGCGACGGTATGATTGTTGAATGTCGTGGAATATGCCAGAAAAAGCGTGCCTCCCAGAGCCAACACTGTCGCCAGATCGGCGGTTCGGGATGGGAGCAAGCGGCCAGCTTCCCGGCGCATCCCGTAGAATGCCAGTGCGGCCAGGCTACCAACAACCAACCACGTCAACAGGAACGTCGGTTTGGCATCGTATGGTCTTTGAAAATGGAACTGCGCTCCGACCCATTGAAATATTCGCAGTATTCCCGCCGCCATGAAACTCAGGACCGGAGGTTTGCTGGAATACAGGTGACCGTTATGCGGATGTTTGACCACATCGTTCATCAGCATGTAGCTGCGCCCGTCCCGGGTTTGACGCTTTTCGGCCCAGGCAGACCCATCGATCTGCCAGGTCTCTCGATTAATGAGGCTCCCAATGGCCACAAACCGCGAGAGGTCATTCTGCCCCTGGATTCCGCGATGCGTAAAGATGAAAAGGAAAAGCAAAACCAGCAACCCGAACTCTTTCCCCCCCCATGGATTTTCGTCATGCGGATCATTCGGTTCCTGCACCCGGGTCTGGCAATCCGCCGATTCGTCCTGATGCACCATTGCAAAAGCCTCTTGCGAAAAGGAGATACCGCGACAAGTAACGTCCGTGCAGGTAATGTGAACTTTCCAACACAATAATGCACATGCTTTTCTGAGTCGAGTAAAAGTTCGTGCGGATGTGTTGGCAATATGGCCGGATGACTTCGTCTTTGCATTGATTCGAGAAGAGTTTTTTCGGCGGCCCAGTACATCTATTTGCCCAACGTCAGGCGCTTAAAGTATGCTATCAATGTCGAGATAGGACGTTTAAACTCCTTTTGCGGGACAATTTAATCAGGGGCCATTGGGAAAAACCCCATGAAAATACTGTTCCTCACTTCCGATCATGCCGATAACCCCTGGTTTGGCGGAGGAGAATCCTACCAGATCAATCGTCTTTGCTCTGAGCTCAAGCAGAATCACGAAATCGAAGTGATAACGGCAGGCTGGCCGGGTGGAGCCGTCACCAGCACCGTCAACAGCGTGGAATACCTCCACGGATATCGCCTTCCTGGAAAACTCTGGAGTCGGCTGGGATACTGCCTGAAGTCTCTGGAACGCGCCAGTCAGGGCTCGTATGATATTCTCGTTGAGACCATCAGCGCGTTCAGTCCCACGTTTGCCCCGTGCGTATCCCGCAAGCCGGCGATCGCGGACTTTCGTTTGGACCCGTTCGAGGCACTGGAAAA
>JAGXLK010000208.1 GCA_018334735.1 Planctomycetota bacterium
TACGGCGTATCGACACCGATCTTGCTTTCTTCGCTCGGGATTCCGGTGCACTGGCCGTTCTCGATGTAGACATACGGTGGGATATCGAGCGAACTCGGGATCACAAATGAGTAATTGAATCCCCGGTCGTTCGGGCCTTCGGTGACCGGTTTCGTATAATCGATTCTCTTGAGCGCCTCCCCTTCCCAGTCATTGGCGTTTTTCGGAAACGGTTCCCCCTCCTTTGTATGCCAGCCCAAACCCAGATGCCATTTCCCGATACAGGCGGTCCAGTAACCGTGTCTCTGCAGGTAGGATGCGACGGTGGGGCGATCCTCTTCCAGCAGCATGGGGCTCTCGCCGGTGAGCACGCCGGATTTCAGACGGCTCCGCCAGTTATAGCGTCCGGTCATAATACTGTAGCGGGTGGGAGTGCAGACGGCGGAGCTGGTGTGCGAATCGGTGAACCGCATTCCATCGTCGGCCAGCTGATCCAGCACGGGAGTTGGGGCTTTGCAGTTGGGGTTGAAGCACCCCACATCGCCATAGCCCTGATCATCAGCAAGAATGTAAACAATATTTGGGAATTCAGGCATTAGCAGACTCCGGTTAGCACAAAAGGCTAAGCTAATTAGCACGATGCCGCGTCGTTGGGCAGCTCTGCCCCCACAACAGAGGGAATCCCGCGAATGGTAGAGGACGTATAAGTCATATACGTCTTATAAGTCCTGTGATTACGTTCTACTCGTTCTGGCTTTTCAAAAAATCTTCCACTCTCGCGGTGAGTTCGTCGACATCTTTTATTTCTTTTAACAAATGGTCAACCGGGAGCCATCGGGGCAAATCATCACCTACTCCTGTGGGGATATCGTAACCCTCCCAGGTGAACGCGAGCTTCGGTGTTTTTTCCACCTCCGCCCACCTGTCCATCCAGCGACAGAACTCTGCTCCATCCATACCTGGGAGGTACAAATCGAGCACGAGAGCATCGAATTTTTCTTTTTGATCGATCCGCAACATAGCGCGTTCTGCGCAATGCGCTACTTCCACGCAGTGTCCTCTTTGCGCCAGTTTTTCCTGGACGCAGCTTGTGCAATATCGTTTGCCTTCGACGTATAAAATTCTGGCCATACCTCATATCCTCCATTCAGGAGGCCAAAACGGCGTTTTAATCGGCTTCGTTCACGCCCAGAATTTTATCCAGTGTCACGTATTTCTGGACCAGGTTCTGAGCAAGTTCCAATTTGTTACGGTCTTGGGGCGTAATCTTCGCCACCAACCTTCGAGCTCTATATGCAGCGGTCGCTGTATCTTCTTCTGAAAGTAACACAGGCACATCGACCTGGCACATAAGATTCACAATGCTCAGGTGAGGGATCAACCCGCCTGTCAGCAATAATCCTGCTACCTGTGCGGAAGGTGCTTTGTCTCGCATCAGGTGAGCATTAATACAGGTCACGATATTATCGACGCGGTCGCCAGGTACCACGACCAGGCATCCCGTTTCCAGGTAACCCACCATATTCTGCGGTTCCATTGCGCCTACGATAATATCTTCAACTTTACTGTCGAGGTGGTCCTGTCCCGTCAGCACCTCCAGATTGAGTTCATCCCGCAGTTGGACTATCGTCGGATACGTTAGTTCCGTTTTGTATGGAATTACTCCGAGGCAATCGATCCCAATGTTTTTGAGTCCCTGCTTCACAGCATCAGAGACCTTATCGTATTTGCTTTCATAAACTTTGTTTATGACAGCCCCGAGGACATTTACGCCCTGTCGCTCGAAGAGGGCTCGGTTGAGAGCAATCTCATCTATGCAGCTTCCGATTCCTCCTCCGCTAACGATGAGGACATCTGCTCCCAGCAATTCGGCTACTTCGGCATTGGAAGCGTCGATCACTGATCCGACCCCGGCGTGACCGGTACCTTCGATAATGGCAACATCTTTGTTGCAGGCGACCTTCTCGAAAGCTTCGGTTATTTGTCCGCGGATATGTTCGGGGCGTCGGTCGAAAATGTAGTCCCGAGTGAACCCTCTGGGTATAAGCACCGGGCTGATTTCCTGGAGTTCGCCGTCGGCAGCCAGAGCCTGCTTAAACAGCACCGCATCTTCGTCGGCTGCCACCCCATCCCTTTCGATATAACGCTGACCGACCGGTTTAATAAACGATGCGGAGAGCTCCCTGTTAAGCGCAGCACGGTACAGGCCAACGGAAATGGTGGTTTTACCATCATGCTGCTGGGTGGCAGCAACGTAGATCTTTCTCATAATCCGTGTGCCCTGCAGCTATCAGCTGGAAGGGCCCTTGCCCTCAAGAGCAGAAACAAGTTTTTCGGCCGCGACAATCATACTTTCAATACTGAGCACGTCAAGGGCATTATCGGAGAAAAGCACTTTGCATTCGTGCGGAAATTCCTCATCTGCTTCCTCGCGCACAACCTGCAACTCAAAATTGGGAAAAAAGCGAAAGAGATAACGCAAGGGGGTTTCGCCACTCTTTGCCCCACCCACTTCCTCCGCAGCTTTTTCGAATTTAGCGGCATCCGACCCCACGCCATGGGTAAGACGTTGCGGCACGCGCTGTTGGTAGGCCTTTTGATAAGCCCTCACCTCCGGGAAAGCAACAAAACCCTGAAAGCTCTGCGGGCTGGAAGGATTCCGACTGTTGAGGTAGTCGAGGGCTAAAATTTGCCAGACCATTCGAGGCCCATTTCCATCCCCTTCTACAATCATAGAAACCGGATCGAGCCTGATGACCAAATGCCATTTAAGGACTTTGAGTCTGATTCTCCCTTCATCGGTAACGGCCGCACCGAGTTTTTCAAAACGCTCCGGATCAAAGTTTTCCCGCAAACGGCGCTTTTCCTCGCGCAAAGCGGATTCGTAGCCTTCCCGTTTTGTATTTCCCGGTTTTTCTTTCACTACTATCTTCCCTTAATCACCGGTGCTCGAGATACGCATCAATATAATCATCGCAGTAAATTTGTTCTTCCAGGAGCAACTCTGCCGTGATTCCGGCATTCATCAACTCTTCATCGGTCGCATCCATGATGGCGCCATCCAGTCCTGCACCTATCGCCATCACCAGGAAAGTTCGGTTGATGAGGCTACGGAGCTTGCAGCTCTGGCTGACGTTTGAGAGACCGACAATGAACTTCGGCGGAGGATCACTGAACACTTTAAGCTGTCGGATTGCCTCGCAGACCGCCTGAGGCTGTTTTGGAGCAACATTCACGGGAATAATAACCGGATCAATAATCAGATTCGGAATGTCCAGTCCGTATTCCATGGCTTTCGTGACCATAGTGGCCCCCATGCTGACCCGCGAATCGACATCACTTGGTACCCCGCTGGCAGATATCGTAAGAGCGACCAGTTGGGAATCCGTCTCGACAGCGAGGGGCACGTACCGATCCAATTCTTCTTCCGTTGCTTTTGTTGAATTGATGATCGTCGGATTGCTGCAAGCGGTGAGCGCTTTTTCCATTACATCGAACTTCGGGGTATCGATGCAAAGGGGAGCATCTGTAACCGCTTGCGTGCTCTCAATGAGCCACAACATATTTTCCAGCGCATCGCCTTTGGCCGTCCCCACGTTGATATCCAGCGCATTGGCACCACATTCAAGCTGTTCTTTCGCAACATCCTGGATGACAGATTCATCCCGTTCCTGAATGGCTTCTTTCACCTCACTGAACATCCCGTTGATACGTTCACCGATTACAAACATTGAATCGCTCTCCTTTTTCTCATGAGTCAAATCTCTGGTTGACCCGAAGTTACCGACCTTATCAATCAGTCTCGCCACCGGGCCACAGTTCATCAAGTATTTCTCGGATTTGCTCCAGCGCTTTCGGGTTGCGCATAACAAAAAGTTCCCCGCCCGCCTCAATCAATCCCAGCACTGAAGCTGCTTCCCAGAGCGGTGCACGGATTTTCTCCGAACCCCAGCCGGGTTCTTCTTCTTCAGGCGTTTTGGCTTCTTTAACACGGCCGGTCTCGACACCCACATCCAGCAGGATAGGCTGCTGCAGGAGTTTATCGCCTCTAAGAGCCGCCTGACGTGCCCGTTCCATTACCGAATAAATATAAATCATCCCGAAACCGAGAGCACCGGTCGTCGGATAGATAATGATGTCGTTAAGATCCACTCCCACATCCTGAAGCAACATATTGACCTGCTTGGCCAGATTAATATCACAGGGCGATTCAGCGATGATCTTATGTTCGTCGGCCAGACATGCAGCACCGATCGTCCGGTAATCGTCTTCTTTGGCCGTCCCCAGCAGCAGGTTCTCTCCGGCGGCAGCCTGGGAAACTTTCGGGAGAACGTTATTGTCGACATCGGGCACATCCACCCCCCATACTGCGAGGGGTAGCCCGCAGCTATCCAGCACTTTTTTGACATCGTCAGCGCACTCTTCAGCGGATCGCCCACCATCATCGGGGTGAGCAGCATCGAGTTTGAGGCAGACTAAATCCGCGCCCCATTCCTCCGCTTTCGCCGCCCATGCTCCCACATCATCCGCAACGTCTTCAACGTACTGGCGAACCTCTGGTTCCCAATCGTCCGCACCGAGATTCGATATTTCCATGGCGAACGCCGGAGGATTCGGGAATTCGGCCTCGAATCCCAACAGCGGCAATCCCGTATCGCCACCGATTGTAACCGTTTTCTCCCGCGAGCCCCCTTCATCCGAGGTCGCACCGATTGTTATTTCATTTATTGCTCCGTTATAGCTCTTTTCGACAGATGGAACCGCCATCTTGTTATCCTCCTAACAGCGATGAATGCCTTTGCTGAATTGTAAATGTAAACGATATTCTATAGCACGCTCTGTATTACCCCGTCGGTTCTTGCTCACACACAGTTGGAAACCGCTCAGGATCCGTATGAGGTAAAAAGCGTGCCGCCACAAACTGATCCATGTAATCCGGGTGCGTCGACAATTCAAAATACGTCATTTTGCGAGCTACTGTCTGGCTCTCCGCAAAACAATCTTCGTCCACAGCTGACATAATCGTCCCTTGCAAGGATGTGTTCCCCATAAACTCAATTTTTTCCCGCGGCACATCGGGCAGCAAACCGATCCGTACGGCATTTTCCTTATCCATTTTTTCGCCGAATGCCCCGGCAAGCATAATGGTATCGAGTTGATCCCACTGCATCCCTAAATTATCAAGCAGGACACTGGCGGCGGCGTAAATGGCGCCTTTCGCACGCACAAGATTATCAATATCGCCCTGGGTCAGAACGATATCCTCGTCTTTCATGGCCATTTCCTCACCGATCAAAACGCATTCTTGCGTGCCGTCATTTCGCTTTCGGAGACATGAAGATGCATTTTCTCGGAATCGACCGGTACGGTCAACGACACCATGTTCCACCAGTTCCGCAAGCAGGTCAATGTACCCGGTTCCGCAGATCCCTACAGCCGGTTTATCCTCGATTGTTTCCCAACACAGACCGTCGTCCCACCACACGCTTTCGATCGCTCCGGGCATAGCACGGGTCCCTGACGCACTGGCTTCTCCTTCAAATGCCGGTCCTGCCGAAGCACTGCAGCATGCCAGGAAATCGCGCGAGCCCACAACAATTTCCCCATTTGTGCCAAGGTCTATCA
>JAGXLK010000209.1 GCA_018334735.1 Planctomycetota bacterium
GGAGAACCAGCAGGAACCGGGGGTAGAGGCTCAGGTCGCGCCCACCGGCCAGTCCTGGCGCCATCTGCAGCCAGAAATCGAAGCCGTCCCCCTCATCGTCATCAAATAGGACGATGTTCAGGCCGAACAGGGTCCCTGGTTGGGCGGAAACAGACAGGTGCTCCAGCGGCAGGCGCAGCTCGTAGACGGTCCGGCGGGCTTCTTCGTCTCGCCGCACGGCATAATCCGCCGCCCCGGCAAGTTCCTCGGAAGGACTGCCCCAGCAATGGAATACAGTGCCCTCATCGGTAAGTGCAAGGCCCACATTGCTCCCCTTCTTCCCCGGAGGCGCGACGCTCATCTGGAGGGCGCTCCCGTTCCATATGCCCCCGCCGCTACGGGGATTGACATGCCGATCGTCCATGACCTCGGCCGCCAGGCAGAGGGTTTCACCGTCCCAACCCCACCACAGGCGGGCGCTGTAGTCCTCGGGGCCTTCCCACTGGTCGCGCCGGTCTTCGGAGAAGACATCTTCGCGGTCCTGCAGAGTCAGTGCGGGCTCACCCCACTCTTCCAACCTGCCGTCCACCTCGATGCCATCCGCCAGACGGGGTATTACGCCCAGACCGCGAAGGTCAACTGTGGTCTCAAACACGCCCGGCTCGGGTTCGATGGCCCGGTCCCAGTCGGCGCGGAGCACCAACTCCTCCCGCCGCCCCCTGAGGTTCGGCATTGAGCAGGTCAGCTCAGCGCTTCCGTCAGCGGGCAGCGAAACGGATCGCTCCATGATCGTCCGGCCCTCCACATCGGCAGCCAGATCCAGATCCATTTCACGCCCGAGCGTATTCTGTAACGTGATCCGTGCCGTGTCGACGGCCGGAAATTCGAAGTCGACCTCCAGCGGGCGTTCCAGCTCCAGCGGAAACTGTGCCGGTACCATACGCAGGCTGCCGTAATCGCGACCAAGATCCATCGTGATGTCGAGCTCTTTACCTCTATTCAGCGCCTTGACCGGCACTGCCACAGGGATAGTCCGCGTGACTCCACCCGCCAGCGATAGCGACCGATCAATCACGCTGCGGCCGTCCAGAAGGGCCTTAAGATCTACAGACACCTCATTATCGGTCAGGTTTTCCGCGTTCAACCGCGCCTCAACGTGACCGTCATCCGGATAGATAAGCGCATCGTTCTCATTGCGGATCTGCAGGGACGCCTCTACAGTACGTCGGAGGCCAAACGGCTGTGTTCCCGCAACGCTGCCGGATTCGCCGTGCAGCATGGCACGCACGTAGGAACCGAGGTTCGGAACGTCCCCCAGGCGTATGCGGTTGCCCCAATGGACGGCCTTCCCCTCGCTGACCCAGTTAATGGACTCGTAGTTGGATGCATCAATGTGAATGGTCGCCTTATACGGGTCCACGACAATGGATTCGATGACCGGCGGGGAGGGACCGTCGTGTCCCTCCGGGGCATAGACAAAATACGAGTGACCCCCGCGAAGCGCCCGCTGCAGGGACTGTGTGGTAAGCTCAGCCATCAAAAAGATGTTCCAGTTGCGTCCCAGGTGAGCCAGCTGGTGCATATCGTCGTTGGAGTAACCCCAGACGGAACGTTCGGGCATCATCCCGGTGAGAATTTCGTCCCAGAACTTTCGGTCATCGGGATAGCGGTCACCCTGGTTGAAAACTTCCATACCGACAAGATGGTCGTGGCGGCGATAAAAGTCAGTGTACCATTCCACCGGATGGTCGTAACGGCCGGGGTGGAAGAACACGGCGAGGCCCCCCTTCTCATCGATGGCCTCCAGGGAGTCCTCGACGACATCCGTCCCCTTGTAGTCGCTGAAGTAGCTGCCCGTGTGGTGGTGGCTGGACAGTTCGTTACCCTCGACAGCCAGTATACCGAGGGCACCAGGATCGCGGTTTTCATACTCGTTCGATTTGTCGGGCTCAATCTCCCTGAAGGAGTCCCAGGGGTAAGTCACCCTGTTGTGGTCCGTGATGGCCAGGATGCGGTACCCGAGGGCATGGTAACGGTCCACCGCCTCGTGGGGGTCCAGGCGGCCGTCGCTACTGGTGGTATGTGTGTGCAGATTCGCCCTGTAGCGACCCACCTCGCTCCAGTTAACCTCCTCGTAGGGGTTCTGAACGATCAAACGCTGCTTTTCGGGACGAGCACACCCGGCCGTAAGGGCGAAAACAGCCAGCAGAACGGTGCTCAACAGCAAATGAAGTTGCCTCTTCTCACTCATTAATCGTCGCTCCTCATGTTATCCAATCCGAATGTTTCCTGATAGCGGAGCCGCACTGCCGAGTCCGTTAATTCCATTGTTTCTTGTTGACCGAAATAGCTTTTGTCAGGGGCTAACCCTACGGTAGTATGAGGGGAACATTATAATCTGTAAAACAATGGCGCTGGCTTCTGACGCCCGCATCCCTGACGTCCGGCCGGACAACAACCGTCGTTGTCTTTGCCGCGGTGACACCACGATGTTCAACGCCCGGCGCCGGGAGAAGCTTGCCGCGGCTCGCAAGAGGCGCCGAGAAAGCCACCATGGCCAGGAAAACTTGACAGATGATAAAGAGCAGATTAGCTGGCAACATGGAAGCAGGCTCTGCTGGGAACGGCCCTGCCAGGGATAACCGGCCGGGGCAAGCGACAGAACATCGCATGAGGGCAGGTGCCAAAACCTGTCCTCAGCCTCTTCTGTAAACTTCTGTCGACGCCCCTCATGCCTTAAAAAATCCGCCGTTGTCGTTGCCGTTTGTTGCTCAAGTCAAAAAACGATTTGTCCAATTCACGCTGAACCAGTAAACTCGGTGCAGATAAAAAGCGAATCCGTGCCCGTCTCGTCGGCGGAGCCAACGTTCTGGGTCAAGGTCACGAGAGCCCCGGACCGAAAACCGTTCAGCCGCTGGAAGAGATTCCCGGCAGGATGGGCCTGCCGATAGTCGCAACGGAAACCGGTGGAGTGCAGAGACGGAACTGCTCCCTGAACATAGCCTGCGGGCGGGTGACGTACACAGTTGGAGATCGGGGCCACAACTGCTTTGCGAAAAGCCGGAAAGGTGAGGACATGAAAGGCGCGAGGCACAGCGACAGACGATGGTCGGCTTTGACTTTACTGGGGGCTGTCGGAGCGATGCCTGTCTCGATCCTGTGCGTCCTGAGTGTAATGGTGGCGCTGTTTTGCCCATTTGGCGTGTATGCGGGCGAAACGAGCGGCCCGCCGCTCAGCAGTGGCTGCGAGATCGACTACCCGCCCTTCTGCATCGTCCATGAAGATGGACGGGCGGACGGATTTTCCGTCGAGTTGCTGCGGGCGGCTCTCGCGAAGATGGGGCGCGAGGTGACGTTCCGCACCGGCCCGTGGGCCGAAGTACGGGGCTGGTTGGAACGCGGCGAGGTGGATTGCCTGCCGCTGGTCGGCCGCACGCCGGAGCGGGAGGCGCTGTTCGACTTCACCGTCCCTTACCTGACCATGCACGGCGCGATTGTCGTGCGTCGGGATACCGAGGACGTGCATACCCTCGCCGACCTGCGCGGGCAACGCGTCGGAGTGATGAAAGGTGACAACGCCGAGGAATTCCTGCGGCGCAGGGATCGCGGTCTCGAGATCATCGCCACGCCGACCTTCTCCGATGCCTTTCGCGCCCTGGCGGAGGGGCGCTGCGACGCCGTAGTCGTCCAGCGTCTTGTTGCGCTAAGGCTTCTGGAAAAGACGGGCCTGTCCGATCGGCTGCGCATCATCGACCGGCCGATCAAAGAGTTCAGTCAGGCGTGGTGTTTCGCCGTAAAGGAGGGCGACCGCAAGACGCTGGCGCTGCTCAATGAAGGACTCGCACTCGTCGTGGCTGACGGGACGCACCGCCGGCTGCACGCCAAATGGTTCGCGCACCTGGAACTGCCATCGGATCGTCCTATCGTGATCGGTGGTGACCACAACTACCCGCCGTTCGAGTTTCTGGACAAGAACGGGCGGCCAACCGGTTTCACGGTCGAACTGACCCGCGCCATCGCCCGGGAAATGAACCTGAACGTGCGCTTCCGGCTGGGGCCGTGGGAAGAGATAATGAGGGGTCTCGACAACGGCGATATTGACGCTGTTCAGGGGATGTTCTACACCCCGAAACGCGACCGCAGGCTGGACTTCTCGCCCCACTATCTGGCCTCGCATTACGTCGCACTGACACGGGCGGACGCGGGGCCGCCGCCCGAAACGCTCGAGGGTCTTGAGGGACACCGCGTTGCGGTCCAGGCCGGCGACGCGCTGCTGAAGACCCTTGCCAAACGCGGGATCAACACCGATATCGTTACGGTCGAAAGCCAGGAAGAGGTCCTGCGCGCCGTCCGTGACGGCCGCGCTGACCTCGGCGTGGGTGTGCGCATGAGCGCATTGTACTTCATCGAGAAGAACGGCTGGAGCAATCTGGCCGTTGGCAGGGATACTCTGTTCACCGGCCAATGCTGCTACGCCGTTCCGTCCGGCAGCGAGGCCTTGCTGGCCGAGTTTGTCGAAGGCATGCGCCTGCTTAAGGACTCAGGCGAATATCACCGCCTCTACGAGAAGTGGATGGGCGTGTACGAGGAGCACCTCCACTGGGGCGAGGTCCTGAAGGTCGCAGGCATGGTCGCCGGCCCCCTGCTGCTCGTCGCGTTGCTGGCGCTGCTCTGGTTGTGGTCCCTGCGCCGCCAGGTGGCGGCACGCACACGGGAATTGCGGGCAAACGAGCAGCAACTGCGACAGAGCCGGGAGAAGTTCCGCCGGATTTTTAACAACGCCAACGATGCGATGTACCTCCACGCTCTGACGGAAGACGGTATGCCCGGGGCCTTCCTGGAGGTGAACGACACTGCGTGTGAAATGCTCGGATACAGCCGGGACGAGTTTCTGCAGATGACGCCACAGGACATAGAAGCCGAAGAAAGAAAAGATAACGTACCGAACATTGTGTCTGAACTGGAGGCCGAAAAGTATGTGACCTTTGAAACAAAGCAGATGGCGAAGGATGGCACAATGGTCCCCGTGGAAATTGGCTCCCACCTGTTCGAGATGGGCGGGGAGCGGCGGATTCTCTCCGTCGCCAGGGACATAACCGCCCGAAAGCGTGAAGAGCAAGAGATCCGCCGTCTCAACTCCCTATTGCGTGCCATTCGAAACGTTAATGAAATAATTGTGGAAGAGGACGACTCGGAGGCGCTCCTGCAGCGGAGTTGCCAGAGTCTGCTGGAGACGCGCAACTACAGCTACGTCTGGGCGGCCACCTGGGACAGGGAGGGAGAACTGAACCTGGTGGGCCGGGCCGGCGGGGTCGGCCGGCGCTTTGATGAGTTCCTTTCCCGGGCAAAAAGCGGTTGGAAGCCGGCGTGCTTCCGGCGGGCGCTCTCGGAGTCGGAAACTGTCTTTGTTCTTGATCTGGCCCGTGACTGCGGAGATTGCCCCCTGCGGGAGGCACACGGTGAAGGAAAGTCTCTCAAGTGTGGTTTCGGAGACGGCACAGGGATGGGCGGCCTGCTGAGTTTCCGTCTGGCTGAAGGGCACAAAATCGACGATGACGAGAAAAGCCTCATTGCCGAGGTGGCGGGCGACCTCGGACAGGGGCTCCGGCGTATGGAAGCGGAA
>JAGXLK010000210.1 GCA_018334735.1 Planctomycetota bacterium
GGGAGAATGAGTCATACGAAGCTTATTTATCACTGCACATTCAGCACGGAAGGGCGGGTGGCGGCTCTCTATGATGATATGCGCCCGAGACTTCATTCCTATATCGCAGGTATGATCAACAACGATTTTGGTATAGCGCGTGAGGTGAACGGAATCGATGATCATGTGCATATTCTGTGCGACATCAGGCCTAATCATTCTGTATCGGATGTGATGTCGAAGCTCAAATCGCAGTCATCAGGATGGATACATCAGGAGTTTGCAAATCTGAGCGATGTTTTTTGGCAGGAGGGGTATTCAGCCTTTTCTGTCAGTAAGTCTGTTGCTCCGAAGGTCAAGGAATATATCCAGCGTCAGGAAGAGCATCATCGAAGGAGGTCTTTTGTTGATGAGTTGCGGGTGTTGCTGGAAAAACACGACATAGAATATGATCCAGAATATTTGGTGTGACGGTTCGTTTCGTCCAGGGGCTCGTTTGCGCTCCGACGGAGCGTCTCAGAGTGTAGCCCCGTGCGGAGGCGGCGTCAGCCGCCGAAGTTCGGGGATCAAAGGAGCGAACAAAAAAGGTGCGTCCCGAAGGGGCGCTTGAGAGGGAACCGGCGCATCAAACCATCACTGTAGGCTCCCTGAGCTGAACCGCCCCGTCGGGGCGGGGATTTGGGTGCGATCTGCCAACCCCCGACTCCCGTTGGTCGCCGGGGGCTATGCTCTCAGGTGCCCCTTTCAGGGGCTGGTTGACGCTCCGACGGAGCGTCTCAGAGTGTAGGCCCGTGCGCAGGCGGCGACAGCCGCCGAAGTTCGGGTCGAGGATGTGGAAAAACTGAATGCGTCCCGAAGGGGCGCTTGAGAGAATCTCGTAGAGCAAATGATATTTTTGCGTTTTCCGCACTCAGCCGGCCCGGTGCGGGCCGTAGCAGTGCGCGTCTATCGGCTCAGGGGTTGTGGCAGGGCTCCTGGAGTTGTCCAATTCCTGAGTTTTTCTTACAATGTTTTACCCCCAATATAGAAATGCATGGGCGATTTTGTTTTCAAGGAGAATACCTGGTGAGCCAGCAAAAGACTGCATTGGTGACGGGTGCCGGTGGCTTTATCGGCAGCCATCTTGTGAACTATCTGGCTGACAAAGGATACCGGGTTTGCGGAGTGGATACCAAAAAGTCGGAGTTCATGGAAGTGAATGCCGACGAGTTTCTGCTCCGGGATCTTCGGGAATGGGACGATTGTCTTGAGGTGTCCCGAAATGTCGACGAAGTCTATACGCTGGCGGCTAACATGGGTGGGATTGGTTTTATTGAAAGTGTCCATGCACCCATCCTGCATGACAATGTTCTTATTAACACGCACATGATCGAGGCCGCTCGGGGTAACGGTGTTGAAACGTATTTCTATGCGTCATCGGCCTGCGTTTACCCAACATTCATGCAGGAGGACTCAGATGTCCCCGGCCTGAAAGAAGATGATGCATACCCGGCTGATCCCGATAACGAGTACGGATGGGAAAAACTTTTCACCGAACGAGTCTGTCTTTCCTATGCTCGCGACTACGGAATGACGACGCGGATTGCTCGGTTTCATAACATCTACGGCCCGCAGGGGACCTGGCGAGGGGGAAGAGAAAAGGCACCGGCGGCCCTGTGCCGTAAAGTCGCTGAAACTCCGACCGGAGGCGAAATAGAAATCTGGGGGGATGGCGAACAAACCCGCTCTTTCTGCTATATCGACGATTGTCTCAAGGGTATCTACCGGCTGATGCATTCCGATTGCGCAGAGCCACTGAATATCGGGTCGGATGAACTGATCAAGATCAACGATCTGGTGGATCTCATCGCAGATATAGCGGGCAAGAGACTGGAAAAGAAACATTTGCTCGATAAGCCGCAGGGGGTCAGGGGCCGCAATTCAAACAATGATAAGATTAAAGAAGTTCTTGATTGGGCACCGTCTACATCACTGCGAGAGGGGTTTGAGAAGACCTACAGATGGATTGAGAAGGAAGTGAAAAGAACCAGAGGTGAGGACGATTGAAGAAGGGCAAAATCGCTTGGAAGTGAATGGCATTGAAGGACGAGACACGATGAGCGAAGAAGAACGTTGCATTTGTGACATGGGGAATTAAAGCAGAAGGCAAGCGGGAGATCTACCCAGGGCAAGGGACAAAGAACGGCGATGGCAGAGGAAGAAAAACGAGGGACAGAACAAGAGCCATTCTGATTAAAGGGGCGACATCCTCTTTGGGCTACCACCAGCTTGACTTTTCTTGCGCAGAAAGTTTACCATTCGTAACTAGTGGTCCGTTCCATTTGATTTTGGTGGTTCAGAGCAATTCTGCCGGGTCAGTTCGAGGCGCGGCGCCAAAGGTGACCCGGACGGGTCCCTGCGAAGCCGCAACGAAGAAATGACCCGGCAGAATTGCTCCCTACGGGCCGGACGGCGGCGGCCCATCTGCGGCGTTGCAGTTCGGCGTGGACCCACTTGGGTCGAACTTCTCACTGCACCTTGCATCTGAACCACCGACGACCGGCTGAACCCACAAAATCAAATGGAACGGACCACTAGATATTTTATCCGGGGTAAATACAGGGAGTGATGAAGAGAGCTCTACACTCAGCAAAAACTGCCAACGCTTTTGCCGATTTTTTTTCGCTTGTCATCGCGTGGGCCGCTGCATATGGGGTACGCTTTCACGCTACCAAACTGCTGGCGGGAAGCTGGGAGGGATTCAGCTTGTTCCGCTTTTGCAAGCATATGAAACTGTTACCCATCGTCCTTATTGTCTACATGGTGGCCTACGGACTGTGTGGTCTGTACCGTTGGAACCGCACGACGCTGTCGATCATGAGGTTCATACGGCTGCTGGAAGCTTCCTGTGTCGCCTGGCTCGCCATGGTTGCAGCTCTCTATTATTATAGCCGCTATACTTTCAGTCGCGGTATGTTGCTATCTTTTCTGGTGATCTGCCCTTTTACCGTCTTTTTGAGCCGGGAATTGGTCGACTCTCTGCTAAAGAGTATCTACCAAAAAGATAAATGGATCAGAAAAATCGCCATACTCGGCACTGGTCGTCTCGCACGGCGTATACTGAATACAGTCCAGCAGGAAATATCCTCTCCCTGTAAAGTCGAATATCTTCTCACTCTCGATCCAGAAGAATTGTCCGAAACACTCCTCGGGAAACCCATAAAAGGGTGGGTAGGGGATGTGGAAAAGTGCCTGGAAGAGAACTCCGTGGACGTAGTGCTCGTAGCATTGTCCGCCGAAAATATGCAAAGGCTCGGAGAATTCCTGAACGAACTCGGGAAACTGCCAGTCCAGGTGGGATTCGTGCCCGATGTCAGC
Organism: Planctomycetota bacterium; assembly: GCA_018334735.1. Next base: position 3,337 of record JAGXLK010000210.1, read on the forward strand.
GGAATCTTGACCGTGGACCTGGAGGTAATAGAGCTCGATTCTCTGCCCATTATCCAGATTTATGGGCGGCCAGTCACGGGACTCAGCGCTTTTGTGAAAAGAAGCCTGGATTTGGTTGGAGCCACCTCTATGCTACTCGTTATGGGGTTCCCGATGGTGCTGGTTGCGCTAATCATTAAGTTAACCAGCAAGGGGCCAATTATTTACCGGCAGAAACGCATGGGACTGGGAGGTGACGTTTTTAAAATGCACAAATTCCGTACAATGCGCCCGGACGCCGAAGCCGACTCGGGACCCATCTTCGCCAGCGAGAAAGATGCCCGTCGAACGCGTTTCGGTTCTTTTTTGCGTCGATTCAGCATCGATGAGCTTCCCCAGTTGTTCAACGTCATCAAAGGGGACATGAGCCTCGTGGGGCCACGACCCGAAAGACCGCACTTTGTGCGGCGCTTCTCCCGCGCTCTTCCAAGCTACATGCTGCGGCACAAAGTAAAAGCCGGGATTACAGGTTGGGCGCAGATTCACGGTCTCCGTGGAAAGACCTCAATCCAGAAACGGCTCCAGTACGATTTGCACTATATTAATCACTGGTCTTTTACTCTCGATTTTCTCATCCTGCTGGTGACGCCCCTCGCCGTTTTATTCCACAAACATGCCTACTGATCTCCGGGACCGGAAGGTTTCGCAGTTTGGCTATCTTTTGTTTTCTTGCTCTTTTTCAGGACTGCTATCTTGCGCAATGACTCTTAGCAACTGCACTTGCTCCGCCCCCCCAACATCGATTTCCTCAAACCTCATCCGACCGTCTCTGGGCAGTTCTTCCAACGCCGCGGTGCTTTTAGGCTCAGTTTTGTCTTCTATTACAAAATCAACATCTCCCAACCATCTCACAACTTTTTCGCTGGTGTACCCGCGCGAATCGTGGGGCAATTGTTTTATTTTCATTCTTGTGAAATAGTAACTGGTAGAAGCTTCGCGGGCTGCAACCACCGTGTTCTCAGGCGTCCTGTTTTCCCTCAACCAGGCGAATACGGGCTCGTAGTTTGCCAGTTTTCCGTGTTCTATTTCTGAATAAAATTCGCCCCGCTGTTCCAGAATCACGTCACCGATACGCACCAAATTCGATAACAACACAAGACCAATGCAGCTGTAGCCGAGTATTTGCAGGCGTGAAGAAGTCCAAAACTCCCATCGGCTCCGCAACCATTCGCCGGTGGCACTGAGCCCGAGAGCCAGCCAGTAAAAAATCACAGGAGTTGCTGGCAGTAAATATCGACGGTCAAGTCTCCAGCCAATGGCAATTATCACACCCCCCAGAAGCAAAGTGAAAAAACTCAGCTCCCGTTCTCCTCGCCTAAAAGATTTAATAAGACCAATCAGTATCAGGAAAGCTAAAATAGCCCCTACCGTGGTACCGAGTTCCGTGCCCATCAAGGTATCGGACAATCCAGATAGGTGTAGCGGTAGCTTTGTCCACAATATTTTAAAAAATCTGAAGAACCGGTCTGGGGTAACCATACCACGAAAATAGTGATACCCAAACCCGCCCTCCGAAACCATCGAACGCGTCCATAAAGAGTAACAAAAAAGAGCCGCCCCGCCGAGAAACCAGAGAATCCCAGTCTGCCCCGCTTTCAGTTTCCATCGTTCAAGAGGTTTCGGGCGCGTCCACCACCCGATTGTAATCGCTAAAGCCAGCAAGGGCCCTACAGGTCTTATACTGCTGGCCACCAGAATCATCAGGGCCATGACACTAAATGCACCCCATGATTTCCCCCCCCGCAACCGCCGTGTCAATAAACCAAATAATAAAGCCGCAAGAGCAAAGAAAGTAAACGGTACATCTGTCATAATATGAACGGAATAATAATAAAGTGTACGTGAGAAAGCAAAAAACAGAAACGCTGTAGTAAAAAGACCTGTTGGGATTTCAAGCTCGCGCAAAACAAAATAATATAAGCCTATACAACCCACGCCGAGCAGCGTCACCACAGCATTATAAGCAAGAAAACTGGCGGCAAGAGTGTGCGCCATCCCAAATATTTTACCTGTTACGGCCAGAATAGCAGGAAAACCGGGAGTGTACAAAGTGTGAGGTTCTCCGTTAAACTTATACCCCCGTCCCTCCACCAACGATCGTGCCAGAGACATATAAATAGCGCTATCACGCTGGAATCGCCATTTGTCATTCAAGCCCAGGGCG
>JAGXLK010000211.1 GCA_018334735.1 Planctomycetota bacterium
GAGCCGTTCTGGCCGTATGTTTCGCGGGATGCACCACCACGCTGTCTCGTGATGACACGGCGGAAAAGAGTCCTGGTGAGATGGGAAACGTCCCCCTCAGTGCTACGACGGAAGTCTCAGAACCCGGTCCCATTCACGAAGCGGAACTGGGTCTGTCTGTTCAGCACCGTCTTATCAAAGCGACGGTTTTTCCCGGCCCGAAGGATTCCCATTGCGTACTGATTCTTGGTGGGATTCACGGGAGTGAACCCTCGAGCACCGAGCTGGTGGAACGGCTCAGCGAGCACTTGAAAGAGCAGCGCGAAGATTGCGCCGGGAAAACAGTTGTGCTTATAACTCATGCCAACCCCGATGGACTGGCGGCGGGGACACGGCATAATGCCCGCGGCATTGATCTGAACCGCAATTTTCTGACGCCCAACTTCAAAGCTTCTAAACGCCACGGCAAGGAGCCCCTGAGTGAGCCGGAAACTCTTGCGCTTGTGGGCGCGATCGGTCAGTATGGACCTTCCACCGTCGTATCCGTCCATGCACCTTTGAATTGCATAGACCCGGATGGAGGGGAGGCTTCGACGCATCTGGCCCATGAGATGGTGGCGGTGAGCCCTTTGCCTTTCAAGGATCTGCCGGCCCATCCCGGCTCGATGGGAAGTTACGTCGGTCCGAAGCTGGGATTAAAAATGATCACCTACGAGTTGGATAAGAAGAAGGCGCCGGCTTCCAACCCCAACGAGTATCTGGACAAACATCTGCCGGCCCTGCTGTTGGCGATTAAGAAAAGATAGCCTGCCCCGGGGGGCGCGCCCGGGTTCAATGGCGCATGTTCTCAATGTATAATCGAACGGTGAAATCTTCGTGCAAAACCCCGGGCTTTCAGGAAATTGCATAGCTCTGATTCTCGATTGGTGGGTTCATGATCTGGATCCATACATCGTGCGGATTCTTGGACGATTTGGCGTTCGGTGGTACGGTGTGGCTTACCTGCTGGGATTGATACTGGGTGTCTGGCTGCTGGATCGATGGCGCCGCGCCGACCGCCTGCCTCTGAAGAAGAACGAGCTGACCGATTTTGCTATAAGTCTTTTCCTGGGGATCATGATCGGCGGGCGGCTGGGTTTCTGTTTCTTCTACGCTCCCCATATGACTTTTACCAATCCGCTTTTTGTGTTTAAAGTCTGGCATGGTGGGATGTCCAGCCATGGGGGGATGGTTGGTTTGGCTGTGGCGTGCGTATGGTTTGCCCGGTCCAGAGGGTTGAACGCGCTGGTACTGGCGGATGCCGTGGGGGCCGTCGCAGCGATCGGAGTGATTGCCGGTCGTATCGCGAATTTTATTAATGGGGAACTGTGGGGACGTCCGACCAAAGTTCCGTGGGCGGTCATCTTTCCCCGGGCGCCGCTGGTGGACGGAAAGATGGTTCCGCGCCATCCCAGCCAGCTCTACGCGGCCGCGCTTGAAGGTGTGCTGGTGTTGACCGTGGCACTGAGCGTGCATCGTCGCCACCGACGGCCCGGTCTGACGCTCGGTGTGGTGTTATGTGTGTACTCTCTGGCCCGTTTTGTCGATGAATTCTGGCGCGCACCCGCGGATGGGACCCTTTATTTTGGCTGGATGAGCAAGGGCCAACTCCTCACGATTCCGGTCGTTTTGGTGGGTGCGTGGCTGCTTTTCCGCAGCCTTTCTCGTCCACCGGATCCCGAAGCTTATAGCCTGAAGGAAGAATCTTGAGAGTTTCTCGCGCCTGTGATTACACTTTGAAATATTTTGCATCCGGGTGATGGGCAATGATGGCACTCGTGGATTGTTCCGGCTCAATTTGATAGTTTTCGTTCAGCGTGCAGCCAATACGTTCGGGCTGAATGAGCCCGAAAAGTTTTGCTTCATCAGAGAGGTCAGGGCAGGCCGGATAACCGAAACTGTAGCGGGCGCCGCGGTACTTTCCCCTGAGCATTTTCTGCGGATCGTCGGCGTCCGTATCGGCGATATTCAGTTCCTCTCGAATCCGTTTGTGCCAGTATTCGGCAAGGCCTTCGGCCGATTCCACGCCCAGGCCATGGAGGTAAAGATATTCCTGGTAGTCATCTCTGGCAAATAGTTCGTGGGCGGTATCGGCAACGTGCTGGCCGATCGTTACGCAGGTCATCGCGATAACGTCTTTTTCGCCCGAGTCAACGGGTCGGAAGAAATCACTGATACACAGATGCTGCTGTTCGGTCTGTCGCGGGAATCGAAAACGTTCCAGCACATCATCGTCTTTTTGTGGGTCGTAAATAAGCAGATCATTGCCGTCGCTGTTGCATCGATAGTATCCGTAGACAAGTGCCGGTTGGAGTATGTTTTCTTTATGGCAACGTTCGATAAGGGAGTTGAACAGGGGGGTGGCAGTTTCCCGGATGAGCTTTTCATATTCATCACCATCCAGGCCTTTCTTTTTGAATTGCCACTGTCGGCTGTAGAGTGCCATGCGGTTGATGTAAGGCACGAAATCCTCCAGCGGCACATTTTGAACAACTCGTGAGCCGAGGAAGGGCGGTTCGGGGATTAAACCTGGCTCGGAAGGCTCAGAAATCGGTTCGGTGCGGAGCTCAGGGGCTGTTTTATCAGAGGTCTCTTTTCCCTCTGTTCCCGTGGATGTGTTAGCTCTTTGTTTATTTTCAAGGCGCGAGGCGATTTCCTGCTCGAGTATGTCCGTTTTGCCGCCCACGATGTGGTCCATCAAGCGGAGTCCTTCGAAAGCATCTTTTGCGTAATAGATTTTCCCTCCGCCTGCCGCATAAATCTCGCGCAGGTAACTTTCGCAGTAATCCCGGCTCAGGGCGGCTCCACCCACAAGGACGGGTGCTGTGATCCTTTGCTGAATGAGGTATTTCAGGTTGTCTTCCATGACATTGACGCTTTTGACGAGCAATCCGCTCATACCGATGGCGTTGGCATCGTGTTGTTCGCATGCCTGAAAAATGTCAGCGATCGGCTGTTTGATGCCGAGATTAACCGTTTTATAGCCGTTGTTCGTCAGTATGATGTCAACGAGATTTTTACCGATATCATGGACGTCGCCTTTGACCGTTGCGAGGACGATGGTGCCCTTTGTTGAGTCCTCTTTTTTTTCCATATAGGGATTGAGATAGGTGAAAGCCATTTTCATGACTTCTGCCGATTGGAGCACGAAGGGCAGCTGCATCTGGCCGGAGCCGAACAGGTCGCCGACGATTTTCATCCCCGCCAGGAGGTGATTGTTTATGATGTCGAGGGGGGCATATTTCTCCATGGCCTCATTGAGCGTGGCATGAAGGTTTTTCTTCTCGCCGTCGATGATGTGTTTTTGCAATCGCTCTTCCAACGGCAGCTGGCTGATATCCTGTTTTACGGGTATCTCCCCGTCTTCATCCGGGAATTTATCGATGAATATCTGCAGCGGATCAGTTGTTTCTGATCCGTCGACCAGTTCAACAGGCTCCTCGGGCTGACGGGCGTAAATGACATCCAGGGCCGCGTTCCACAGTTCATCGTCGACTTTGCTGCGGGGAATGATTTTTGAGACGTGGACGATGGCTGACGTCATGCCGTTTTTTTCAAGTTCGCGCAGAAAAGCGGAGTTAAGGACCTGGCGAGCGGCCGGTTTCAATCCAAAACTCACGTTGCTTAACCCACAAGTGATCTGGCAATCCGGGAACTCCTCTGCAATACGCCGGGTGCCTTCAATTGTCTCAAGGGCCGAAAGTTTGTCTTTTTCCATCCCGGTGGATACTGGCAGGACGAGGGGATCGAATATGAGGTCCTCTTTGGCCAGACCGTATTTTTCGGTGGCAAGTTTGAACATCCGCCGGGCAATTTCGATTTTGCGTTCTTCGGTGCGGGCCATTGCTTCTTCGGGATCTTCATCGATGGTTCCCAGGACAAGGCCGGCGTTGTACCGATGCGCGAGCCGACACATCTTGCCGAAATCCGATTCGCCATTTTCCAGATTGGCCGAGTTGATCAGGCATTTCCCGGCTGCACATCGAAGCCCGGCCTCAATGGTCTCCGGTTTGGTGGAATCAAGCATCAGCGGTGCGTCGATCTGACGCGACATCATGCGGACGATCATTTCCATATCAGCAGCGTTGTCGCGTCCGGCGTAATCGACATTGATATCGAGCACGTGAGATCCCTGCGCAATCTGTTCCCGGGCGAGCGAGATGATTTCGTCCCAATTCCCGTCTTCGAGGAGTCGTTTGAAATGTCGGGATCCCGAGGCGTTGCAACGTTCGCCGATGTTCAGCAGGGAAGATTCCTGCCGGTAGGCGACGGTGGAGAAGAGAGACGTGCAGCCGATCGGTATCCCTTTCTTTTCGTGCTGATGTACATCCTGGCCTTCGACGGCATTCACCAGCGCACGTAGATGCTCCGGTTTTGTGCCGCAGCATCCGCCCACGACATCGAGACCGAAATCAGCGACAAACTGTGTCATTTTTTCCGCAAAATCTTCGGGTTGTAATGGATAGACCGTTTCCCCTTCGACGAGGGAAGGCAGGCCAGCATTTGGCAGGACGCTGATATGCCGCGGCCAGTGGTCGGCCAGCCACTTCACATGTTCGGTCATACCGTCGGGGCCAGTCGCGCAATTTATTCCCATCGAGATGATCGGGAAATTCTGCAGAGCCACGGCGGCTGTGCCGATATCCGTGCCTGTCAGCATGGTTCCAGTTTCCTCGATGGTGACCTGGACCATGATCGGAATGCCGTCGTCACCGGGTTCGAGCGCTGGTTGCGTTCCCTGTTCCTCCATCGCATCGAAGACGGCATTGAGGGCGCATTTGACGCACAGGATATCCTGCTGGGTTTCGAGCAGGATTGCGTCTGGGTGGCCGTCGATCAACCCTCGTGCTTGTTCCAGGTAACTGTCATAGAGATCATCCCAGTTTATTTGGCCGAGACTGATGAGTTTGGTGCCCGGTCCCATTGCGCCGACGACGAAGCGGGATTTTTGGGAGGTGCTGTATGCATCGGCGGTCTCCCGGGCGATCTGAACTGCTTTCCGGTTCAATTCGCGGCATCGATTTTCGAGACCGAATTCTGCGAGGACGTGTTTCATTCCGCCGAACGTATTGGTTTCGCTGGCGTCGGATCCCGCTTCGAAGAAAGACGCGTGGATTTGCTGGACCATGTCAGGTCGGCTCAGCACAAGGACTTCAGTGCAGTTCTCCTTGTTCCAGAAATCGTCTTCGAGGTCCAGGTCCAATGACTGGATGTTGGTGCCCATGGCGCCGTCGAAGATGATCACGCGTTGGCCGATTCGATTGATGAATTTTTCACTCACTTTGAGCCCTTTTGTCTTTTCTGGATCGGTTGCGGATCAGGCAGAGCCGAACACCTGGTTCGTACGGTGGTAGGTGGTTACGAAGAACAGAAAGAAGCTGCGCCCTTTTACTCGACTGGCCGTAAGGTAAAAAGCGGTTATACTATCAGCACTGACATAATTCAGTGACTGATCAAATAGTGGGCCGAGGGCCGGATTACATTTCGCTGTTTTCGTGGAGCGTGGATTTAT
>JAGXLK010000212.1 GCA_018334735.1 Planctomycetota bacterium
ACACGGGAAACGATTGAGTGGTTGGCCGAACATCCTCCTGTTATTGAAGTTCATGTTTTGGGAAAAGAAGTCGATCTTTATGGGGAAGATGTGGAAGTGGTGTTCGTTGACTGGATTCGGGAACAACGTAAATATGAGAGGGTCCAGGAGTTGAAAGAACAACTTCCAAGAGACTGTGCGGCGGCGACCGAAAAGCTGAACCGTTGAGAGGGGGTTTCGTTTGACAGTTCGGGGGACCGTTTGTATATTCATCAAGGTGGGTGGTCATTCTTCGACACAGGGATTTAGAGAATGGCAGCACAGAAATGACCTTTGTATCTGTTTGTGTCGAAACTGACTGTGAGCGAGCAGAAAACTGGACTGCAACTTTCACTTTGAGGAGACGTAATTATGGCTATCAGGGTTGGCATCAATGGCTTCGGCCGCATCGGCCGACTGGCATTTCGTGTGATGCGCGAAAGAGACAACTTTGAGGTCGTAGCGATCAATGACCTGTCAGGACCAGAGAACCTTGCTTATCTGCTGAAGTACGACAGTGTTCATGGAAGGCTTGATGAAGAAGTGACGGCCACAGAAAATTCCATCGTGGTGGACGGCGATGAATATCCCGTTCTCTCGATCAAGGATCCGAAAGAGCTGCCCTGGGACGAAGAAGATGTGTATTTCGCAATTGAATCTACCGGCGTGTTTCGTAATCGTTCCAGTGAAAAAGGAGGTTATGGTGACCACCTGGAAGCGGGAGCTGAAAAAGTTCTCCTGACAGTCCCGGCGAAAGACGAGATCGACGCGACAATCGTCCTGGGCGTAAATGATGAGGAACTCGGCGCCGATGACCTGTGTCTTTCAAATGCATCTTGCACGACCAACTGCCTCGGCCCGATCACAAAAGTGTTGAACGACGAATTTGGCATCGAAAAAGCGCTGATGACGACCTGCCACGGTTACACGAACAATCAATCAACATGTGACCAGATCCACTCGAAAATGCGTCGTGGCCGCGCAGCCGCGGTGAATATTATTCCCACGACGACAGGCGCTGCGAAGGCTATCGGTAAAGTGATCAGTGAACTGGATGGTAAGATTGATGGAATGGCTCTGCGGGTGCCCGTGCCCTGTGGGTCCATCGTGGATCTTGTGGCATCAGTGGGGCGCGAAACCTCTGTCGAAGAGGTCAATGAGGCGATGAAAAAGGCTGCCGATGGTCCGATGAAGGGGATTCTGGAGTATTCGGAGGACCCGCTTGTCAGCACCGATATTCTCGATAATCCCGCCAGTTCGATTCTTGATTCTGAGCAGACTATGGTCGTCGGTAATCTGGTCAAGGTGCTCAGCTGGTACGACAACGAGTGCGGATATTCCACCCGGGTCATCGATCTTATGGAGAAAGCGGCCGCGCTCTAACGGTTGCCAATCCAGAAAAATCAGCGCTGAAATGAATAAGGAAAAAGGATGCCTCCAGGCGAGGCGTCCTTTTTCTTAGTCGGAACGGCAGAAAGAAAGTTCCAGTATTGCGAGCGCGATACCCATCGGCGCAGGGTTTGCGGATTCCGAAAATATTTAATACCGTCGAGGTGACCGTAATCTTCCCATCGTGAGGAATACAGCAGAAGTGGGCAGCGGCGAAAGTGGCAACCTGTCCATCAGACGCAGGAGAGAATAGAATGAAGACCATTAAGGATTTGGAAAACGCTCTTGAGGGAAAACGCCTGCTGATGCGGGTAGATTTTAACCTGCCGCTTGATAAGGAAACCGGAGAAATTACAAACGATTTGCGCATCCGCCAGGCGTTGCCAACTGTGCGATACGCTCTGGAGCGAAATGCCCGGACGATTTGTATGAGCCATCTGGGCCGTCCAAAAGGCGAAAAAGACCCGGCGCTGAGTCTCGAACCCGTTGCCGAGCGGTTTTCGGAGCTGCTGGGCGCTCCGGTGAAATTCGCTCCCGACTGCGTGGGAAACGAAGTTGAGGAGATGGTGAACGAGCTTGAAGACGGTGAAGTCTTGCTGCTTGAGAACCTGCGGTTCCATGCCGGAGAAAAAGCCAACGACGAAGATTTCGCGCAGTCACTGGCCTCTCTCGGGGACTATTTTGTGAACGATGCTTTTGGAACCGCGCACCGAGCGCATGCCTCGACGGTCGGCGTGGCCCAGAATCTGCCGGCCGTGGCGGGATTCCTCATCGAAAAGGAGGTCGATGTTTTGTCAACCGTTTTGAAGAATCCCGAGAAACCGTTTGTGGCGGTTATGGGCGGTGCCAAGGTCAGCGACAAGATCGAAGCAATACGAAACCTGCTCAAACTGGCGGACCGGCTGCTCGTGGGTGGTGCGATGGCTTACACGTTTCTTAAAAGTCAGGGTAGAGATATCGGCAATTCGATGGTCGAGGATGAGAAACTTGATCTGGCCGGGGAGCTTCTGGCGGAAAGCGGCGACAAAATCAGGCTCCCAATCGACCACGTCTGTGCCGAGGAGATCAACGAGGATGTGGAACCGCAGACGGTCGGTGTGGTCGATATACCCGACGGTCTGATTGGACTTGACATCGGTCCCCAGACCGCGGAACTCTACGCTCAAGAGGTCCGACAGGCCCGGACGGTGACCTGGAACGGCCCCCTCGGCTATTTTGAGATCGATGCCTTTTCTGAAGGGACTCGCTCTCTCGCCCGCGCCATGGCAGAATGCGATGGAATGACAGTTGTTGGCGGTGGAGAGACCGGGGAGAGCGTGGAAGAACTCGGCCTGCAGGATGAAGTCAGCCATGTTTCCACGGGCGGTGGTGCTTGTCTGGAGTTTCTTTCTGGCAACGAACTGCCGGCTCTGGCCGTTCTGAAATAAGGAACATTTATTGTGACCCCGATACCGGATATAAAGATTGCGCCGGCCATCATGGATTCGGATCTGGCGCACCTGGCCCGTTCCCTCCAGGAGGTGGAATCGGGCGGGGCCGATCTGATCCACGTCGACATTATGGATGGCCACTTTGTGCCGTCGTTTGTCGGCGGACCGCGGGTTCTGGCCGCGATGGATGCCAGCACGCAGCTGCCCCTTGATGTGCACTTGATGGTGAGCAATCCCGATACGGCGGTCGATTGGTTTTTGGAAGCGGGAGCGGATATTATTTTGTTCCATCCAGAGACATGCGAAGATCCAATGGAAGTGATAGATCGAATCCACGAGGCCGATTCGCGTGCCGGTTTGGCCTTGAAACCAAAAGAGCCTGCGCTTGTTATTGAGCCCTTCGCGGACAAAATCGAATGCGTAATGGCGATGACCGTGGAACCGGGATTCAGCGGACAAAAGTTTATGGAAGAGGGATGCCGCAAAATTCCGGAATTGCGTGAGATGTGCGGAAACAATGTAGACGTATATGTTGATGGTGGTATTGATGGGGAAACCGCTCCTGTTGCCGTGAAATACGGTGCCAATGTTCTTGCGGCCGCAAGTGCAATTTTTTCCGCAGAAATTGCTCCGCCCCGGGCAATAAGTTATCTGAGAAAAGTGGCCGAGGAAGCACGCCAGTAGATTTTATTTGAGGCTTGAATCGAGATGCGATTTTTTCGCAAAAAAAAGCCTGTCCCGGACGGCATTTTTATGAAATGCAAGGGTTGCGGTGACATGGTGTACCGCAAGAATGTCGAGGAAGGCCTTCAGGTTTGCCCTGAATGTAATTACCATTTCCGGATTGGGGCCTGGGACAGAGTTCGGATGCATACAGATGAGGGTTCTTTTGTGGAGTTTGGGCGGGAACTCATAACGGCCGATCCGCTGAATTTTGTGGCGGAAAAAGCTTACGCTGACCAGATAGAATCCGATGTTGAAACAACCGACCTCAACGAGGCAATTGTCTGCGGAGAGTGCAGAATCGAGAATATCCATGTGGTATTTGCCTCCATGGATTTTGGTTTCCGGGGCGGGAGCATGGGCAGCGTGGTCGGAGAAAAAGTGACACGCGCCGCGGAACGATCTCTTGAAAAAAAGGTACCCCTGGTAACGGTCTCCAGTTCCGGGGGAGCCAGAATGCAGGAAGGTGCGCTGAGTCTGATGCAGATGGCAAAAACCTGTGCGGCGCTGCAAAGGTTGGGAGATGCGCGGATCCCCTACATCAGCGTGATGGCGCACCCGACAACAGGCGGGGTGACGGCAAGCTGGGCGTCGATGGGCGATGTGGTCATTGCAGAACCGGGGGCTCTGATCGGTTTTGCCGGGCGGCGTGTCATCGAGCAAACTGTGAAAGAGGAGTTGCCCGAAGATTTTCAGACGGCTGAATTCCTGATGGAACATGGTTTTCTGGATAAAATCGTCCAGCGGAACGATATCAAAAAAACGGTGGCAGGAATCCTTGACTATCTGGATTCTGACGGATCCTCGAGAGCCGGGGAAGCTTCGGGATAGCGTGAGGGATGGCGCAGCTGGTACGAGACGTGAACCTGGTCGAGTTTATAATCGACTGTAAGAGCATACAAAATTGCGTTGATGGCCAGGCGCATTGCTTTCTCCCGATCGGAAGATTTTCCCGAATCGAGTTTATATGTCCATTGACCCTCGCCTTTGCCTTCAAGAGCTCCGGAAAGATCGTTCGGTGAATAAATCAAACACGCCCGGCCGTCCACTGTGATCGCTTCAAGGTTGGGATCAACTTCAAACCGACCGACGGGTTCTTTGAGGTAGTAGAAGGAATGGTAGATCGCGTGTTCTTCCGGCAACGGTTTCAGTGTCCGAGCAGGGAAAATACGTTTTAATTCTCGTGTAAGGGAAGCTTTAAAACGGGAATTTTCTTTTCCCGAGCCATCATCTGCGAAAATCGTCCCACCAAAACGCAAAAAACGCCGCAAATGTTTCACGCTTTTTTCGGAAAACGAGTCAAAAGCTCGGTTCCCATTCATCCACAGAAATGGATGATCGAAAAGCTCGTCTCTCATTGGGGCAACAGGCACGGGTTCGAAAGCAACTTTGATGCTGGTTCGGAGGTCTATTTCAGAGAGAATTCTATGGGGCGTAAAGGGGCGACTATTCCAGCCGCCGTTGTGGCGCAGGAGAGCGAATTTGAACAGACTCGCATCTCCCATGGCAGCGACACGCCGCAAGATGGGAACGGTTCCACCAGCGCTCATGATGACGGCTTTTAGAAATTGGCGGCGTGTGGCCATATATGTCTCCTTTTCTATCTGCCTATGGTATGTCCTGAACGGATTTACCGCAAGGTGGCTGCGGCTGTCTTTTTCCGCAAACTTGCGTGTTTAGACGAGGGGACGTACAATACAGGTAGTATTGCCTTTTGGGCCTTCTTGAATAGGAGGATTTCCGGCGGGAAGTTGTGATGTAATTTTTCCTGGATTGAGAAAGACGGAAGTCATGTTTGAGCTTCAACTTGAAGGACATTTTTCAGCAGCACACCGGCTCAGAGAATATGAAGGAGCCTGTGAGAAACTTCATGGTCACAACTACCGCGTGCAGGTTTTCCTGCGAGGCGCCGAGTTGAAC
>JAGXLK010000213.1 GCA_018334735.1 Planctomycetota bacterium
AAGTGCTAAAGACAGCGGGCAGGGCCTTTTTGTTCTTCGAAGCGGGAATAACAAGCTGTATTCCATGGTTTCGGGTTCTGCTGCGTGCCATACCTCTCCTCACGGCGGGATATGTACTGGGTCAGGAGGCAGAAGAAAGTCGCTTTGCTACAGGGGCCCTTTTGGTGTTGAGGAATCGCGCCAACCAACCGAATTACGAACGTCCCAAGAGAAAAGCCGAAGCATTTGATTCGAGAGTTTATCTCGACGAGAACAACGGCGCCAGTGGGTATCTGAAGGCAATCCGAGAAGTTAGGAAGGGGGATGCGGGTTCTGACCGAAGCGTGCGGGAAATTATGAAAGATTCCGGTGACAGCGCACTGGTCCAATGGCTCCAGGAGAACCGGGAGCCCATCGAATATGCCCTTGAAGCATCAAACTGCACGGAGTGCCAGTTCCCGATCCAACCCACCGAGGATCTTGTGAATGAGCTGAGACCGCTGATCCGGGCGCTACGGGCCAACGCAGCGGTTCTTGTAGCTAAGGATAACTTCGGCCGGGCAGCGATCCTTTCGGGGAGAAGCCGCTTAAGATGCTGAAGAAAGAAGATCATCTTATCATTTATTCAGTGGGGCCAGATGGGGAGGATGATAGGGGACTCGGCAGTTTCTATGAAGAAGCATTCAGTGCCTTACGTTCGTCGGATGATATTCCGCTTGTGTATCCGGGGGCAGAATCTGACGTTAAAGCCGGGGCCGCACCGGCTGTTGAGAAGGATTCTTTCCACGAAGTTCATTAGGAAACGAAATCGGGGCGACCAGCCGATACAGGCGGACAAAGCCAGCCGCCGAGGAAGCCGCTGGAATCCCGTTCAGTATTTTCAGACAGAGCCTGATCCTGCTGGCGGGGATTCTGATGATGGGCGCTGAGCATTTGCGCATCGCTGGGTGCGCCTTTATGATGCTGTCTTTTACGGCAAATTTTCTCACTCACGCGACGTTCGAAAGGACCCAAGATGGTTGAACATTTGAAAACACTGCTGGTTGGTTGCGGCGGGATGGCGGGGGCATGGCTCGATGTGGCAAGCAAAGACGAAGATCTGGAAATTGCGGGGCTGATGGATATCCGGCTGGAGGCGGCCGAAAAACGGCAGGAGGATTTTGAACTGCCCGAAGCGGCCACGTTCGACGATCTGGAGGAGGCAGTGGAAGCGGTGGAACCGGATGTCGTCTTCGATTGTACGGTCCCCGAGGCACATTACGAGGTGACGATGAGATCCCTCCAGGCGGGTTGTCACGTGATGGGCGAGAAACCCCTGGCGGATTCCATGGCACACGGCCGGGAAATGGTGCAGGCGGCACAGGACGCGGACCGTATCTTTGCTGTGATGCAAAATCGGCGTTACCTGCCCACGGCACCGGCGATGGCCGGATTGGTCCAGGGCGGGCAGCTTGGCAAAATCACCACGGCGAATGTCGATTTCTACATCGGGGCTCATTTCAGCGGTTTCCGTGTTGAGATGGACCATCCGTTGTTGCTCGATATGGCCATTCATACGTTCGATCAGGCCCGACAGTTCATCGGGGCCGATCCGATTTCGGTCTACTGCGAAACATTCAATCCGGAAGGGTCCTGGTATAAAGCCAATGCGTCCGCGATGTGCGTTTTTCGGATGACAGATGACATTGTTTTCAATTACAGGGGTTCGTGGTGCTCGGAAGGTTTCAACTCCCCCTGGGCCGGGAACTGGCGGGTCGTGGGAGAGAAAGGTACGGCGTTGTGGGCTGAAGATACTCCTCGTGCGGAAGTCGTCAGAGAAGAAGAAGGTTTCATGCGGGAGATGGTTCAGATAACCTCGGAAGAATCCGCTCTGGAAGTGACCGGTCACGAGGCCTGCATCAACGAATTCCTGCGATGTGTGCGTGAAGGGGGCCGTCCGCAGACGGATTCTGAGGATAACATCAAGAGCCTGGCAATGGTCTTCGGGGCGATCGAAAGCAGCGCCAAAGGCGAGCCGGTGGAGATTGAAGTGTAAGGTTTTTCTGCGGATTTCGCGTCTGCGAAGCGGAAGGGTTACAAGCCTGAATCATACGGATCCAAGCCATATTAAACGGTGCATGCCGGTAAGAATTTAGACCGAAAATCCAGCTACACGGTCATTGCGAGTTCATCGAAGATGGCCGAAGCAATCTCGTCGTTCTTTTGGCCCGATACCGAGATTGTCGCGGCACCCCGCGGGCGGGATGTCTCGCAATGACATATAGGCATGAGAACTGAGGGTAAAGAAGGCTAAACAAACAGGCATCCCGTTCAATGCGGCGTTTCTTTGAACATTTTGGGGAAGGCCATTTCCAGTTCTTCCGCTCTCTCTTCCCGATTGTTGTCCTGGAAGTAACGTCTGAGATTTGCGGCGACGGCCTTATGCGTTTTTGAGTTGCCGAACCGGTTGATATCTGCGAGGAGTTTTTCCAGGTGATCCGAGAAATCGAGATCTGC
The DNA here is from genome assembly GCA_018334735.1 of Planctomycetota bacterium. Next base: position 2,476 of record JAGXLK010000213.1, read on the forward strand.
GAGCAAGACCGCCGCAAGTGCGGCTCGTCGAGGGTGGTCGAAACCGTCGGCGTCGCGAAGTTGCCTGAGCAGTAGTTGAGCTGCTTCCCGGCGGTCAATTTTGGCCAGATTGACATAGGCGTCCGTTCGTTCGGGATGTTTGCGGATGAAGGCGATAAGATGCTGCCGGGCCTTTTCAGCGTTTCCTGTCACGAGGTAGCACTCGCCGAGCACGCGGTCAGTTTCTAGCGCGCCGGGGGTCCATCGATCGACGATGCGGTAGTGGGCAAGCGCGTGTCTGCACATTCCCAGACTTTTGTAAATCGCCCCTAAGTGGTAGTGTCGTCGGCTGGCTTCAACGGGACGCACGAGGCGCGGTTCGGCACGGCGGACCACTTTTTCGGTCTCTTGAAGGGTCTTGTGGAGTCGGGGGAACCCAGGATGCTCGTCGTAAGGTCGTTTCATGCGATCGAGCGCTTTCTTGATCCCTTCCGTGTAAGCACGGGCTCGGCTCACCTCGCACATGCTTCGATAACTCCCGTAACCCCACTGCCACCAGGCCCAGCCGATGACGAGGATGGCAGCAGTTCCGAGGATCCAACGGCTTTTTTGATTCCGGGAACGGACTTTCTCTCTACGGCGCTCAGGGTGGGTCGTTGCGGCAAGTGTGCCGAGGAGGAGCCAGAATGGGAGGGCGAAGTCCCACGTGTAAAGGCTTTTGCCGAACGATGCCTGGACCAGGAACGAAAGCAGGCTGCTCCAGAGAGCAAAGCCAAAGAGCTGTCGGTCGAAACTTTGGCGGCTCAGGTAACGATAACTTTTCCATAGGACGTAGGCGGGGATGGCGAGGTAAATGAGCAGACCAAATATCCCCAATTCCAACCATACTCTGAGATATTCGTTGTGCGGGTGGACCGTCCAGGTGTTGCGCATGTATTGGGATTCCCGGGCACCGGGCAGCTCGTAACGATAATACTCAGAGGCAAAACCGCCGAGCCCCCGTCCCACCATTGGTTTCTCAACGACCATGTCGAATGCACTACTCCAGATGACGACCCGTGCCCAGGCGGTCGTCCTGGGTTGAAGAACTTTTTTAAATGCCTTTTCTCTGGTGAAAGGGGCACGGAATAGAAGGACCATTCCACCTAGCGCCAGAACCACAAATCCCGAGGCCACAAGCTCTTTCCGGGGAATGGGTAAGAGGCAAAGAAGATACGCTCCCGCAGCGATACATGCCCCAATATAGCCCGCGAGGGAGTCGGAGATAACAAAGATGAAAACGGGGGCCAGGATGGCCAGTACGAGCAGGGAAAAGGTGAGAACTGTTTTCTGAACGCCAGAGCTCTTTTCGCGGCCTTGCGATTTTTTGCGCAGGTGGTTAATTGCCACGCCCATGGTGATCAAGCACGCGCAGACAACGATACTGGGAGCAAAATTGACGTTGCCATACATGAAAGGGCGCTTGCGAAATATTGCTACCAGCCTGGGCGAACCGGTGCCTGCAAGCCAGGAACGCAAAACATGCTGCGACTGGATTGTAGCGGCCAGAATCGCCGATCCGGCAAAAACAGTTGCGGGCAATTTGAGGGATTTGTTTTTGCGGAAAGCCATGTATGCGGCTGTGCAGATGGCGAAGAAAGTTGTCTCACGAATGAGGTACGCACGAGCGCCATAGGGCCAGACAGAACGCAAGCTTCCCAGGGCAACCCAGATGATGTAGATCAGGAGAAGGGCGGGAAAGATGGGTACGGTTTTCAATTTGTCTCGCCAGTTTGTCCACGATAGAACAGGGCGCCGGATACTAAAAGCTGAGGCGATGCAGGCTATGGTGAGGAAAATCTGCACGCCGAAATATTTGAAATAACTGGGATGATAAGGCTGCCATTTGAGCGGGAGATGTTCGCCGTAGCCCAGCAGAGCGGCCGGAATGCAGGCAATAACGGCCCATCGGGCGATTTGCCCGGCCCAATCGGGTTTTGTTGCTGATATTTCCGGGGTGGAGGCGTTCACGTTCCTGTCTTTTCCTCAAAAGTTCAGTTCTCAGCCGATGAGCCGATAAGTATTGCTGAAAAAACGGGGAAACCGCATGCCCTACACTATAGAGCATAACGCCCCGGTGGCTCCAATGCCGTTTTCTGCTACAAGGGCTTGAGGGACGTAAGGGACCTGGCGGCGGGATGTGGTCAGTATTGAATGAAGCGGGGGTTACAAGGACGGATATCTCAGATCATGAATCGGATCGCTCGCGTTGTTGTTTGTCTGGCAAATCTTTATAGTCGAAAATTAAGCGATTTCCCACAAATTCGTTTCGGCGGCCGGGACTATGAGCGAAAAGGGCATGCTTTTCGACATTCAAGGTTTCGCGATTCATGACGGGCCCGGGATACGCACAATTGTTTTCCTGAAAGGTTGCCGTCTTGAATGTCCCTGGTGGCTATAACCCGTCTGGAAGTCCAGGTAAATGCATGAAGTCGTAGGTTGAATAGGAGGGGCTCGGAAGCGTTTACTGACGGATCACGCGTGCCGGGCTTTGAAGGATATCTCCGGCGACCTGGCAGCGATTGGCCCAGCCCCATGATTTGGCCACGCACAAGAGATAATGGAAAATATACGGAAGGCGGCCGTAGAAACTTTTCCCAAGAATTTTTCCGGTTCCCCAGCCCGGCGCAAGAGGCAGGACGTAACCGGGGTCGAAAGGCTCAAAAGCCTGAAGCGCCTCGCCGCGAATTTGCCGAATAATGTTTTCTGCTGCGTGCCTGCCGCCGAGCACAGAAAATTGGACCGACATTCGCAGGGGGTTTTCGCGTCCCGCTGGAGTTGGGCCGGCGAGATCGCCGGCGGCGTAAATTCTATCACGCCCTTCGAGCTTCAGGGAGCTCTCCACTTTAAGCCTTTGGCCTATAGTCGTAGGGATATCAAGCGATTTTGCCGCCGGACCGGGGCGCACGCCAGGGGTCCAGATAACCAGGGGATTATCGAGCGATTCTCCATCTGTCAAGGTTGTTTTTTGGTCTTCTCC
>JAGXLK010000214.1 GCA_018334735.1 Planctomycetota bacterium
GACGGCATTTCGCTGGCCAGACCGATAGCCGGGGCGCTGTTATAGTTCCTGAGCTAACTCCTGGCACACGGGTTCTGGCATATGTTTTTAACCCCGAGAAAAATGCGGCGGGAATTTTCGATACAGTTTTGCCGGCGCAAGACGGGAAAATGGAGGTCGGGAAACTGCTACCTGCGAAAAGCGGAAAGATCGTAATGACAAATATGGAGGAGGAGCCTGTGGATGGGCGTATTTACGGGGTCATGAGCGCTGAGGGGGGACGGCAACGATTACGCTTGAATTCTCGTATGCTGGTAAAAAAAAGAAAGGGAGTGTATGAGGTGAAAGGGATGGTTCCAGGGGCGACGTATAAAGTTACGGGGTGGGTCCGGGGTTATCGCAGGGGATGGCATGGGGGGTTTAAGGAATGGAAAGTGGAAGGGGATGAAAAACATCCGAAACTTGCGCTAAAATTTGAAAGAGCGCAACGGCGGCGGCGGAGTTTAACGAACCCGGTGAATTCCAAAGCTGATTTCGTAAAAAAGGTGAAAGCCTTGAACAGCGCCGAATGGAAAAAGCAGGATCCTTACGCCCACCACTTGAGCTGGTGTATAGACGAAGGTGCTATGGTGTTGGCAAACGCACGTGAACGCACTGTAAAGAGATTTCCGGGTCTTTTCGGATTCGACAATCTTGCTGTGAACAACGTGGCGTTTGGACCGCGGAAGGTATGGGCTGCCACAAATCACGGTGTCATTGCGTGGGACCGCAAAATGGAGTCCTGGAGCCGCTATGCACCGGATGTCGAAAATCTCGAAATGCCCGCCAAAACAGTCTCGACTTCAAAAAACGGAACAGTAAGAGTCGTGCTTGAGCCGCAGAAGGGCAAAGAAAAGGCCTATAAGTTCGATCCTTCGACGATGCGCTGGCACGAAGATAATTAATGCGGGGATGATTTTTTGCAAAGTCAGAAACCTTTTGGGACAGGGTATTTAAATTAGATCTAATTTGACAAGTCGGTGCGAGATGGTAAGATAATGCGAAAAGGAGTATTTAAGTTTAAGTTTGTTTGTAAGCTTTGGCCTATATATGGCGGGGGGAGAGAAAGAGGGCCGGTGCTGCCGCAGGTATCAAATACATTCTGTCTGGGGTTTTGTAAGACAAAACTTTTGTAGATTCCCCAAAAGCGGTGCGGGCATTGAGACTCTGGAGAAGACTGAGACTGTGCGATCTTAAGATTGTCACCTGACCGCGATTGAAATCTTTACATCTGTCGTCGGAACGCCCCCGAAATGCTGGTGGAAGGGAAGAAAAGGTAGATGTTCAGGTGGTTAAAAGAAATAGGTGCAAACACAAAAGGGGTTGCGGGGTATGGATTCGATAAATTGATTTATGATGGACCTTTCTCGCGGGTCTACAGGGCTCACAATGAGGATTCGGGGAAGACTTTGGCCGTTAAAGCTCTGACCGAAAAAGGCAAACAATTTGCATCCAGGATGACAGAACGCACCGGTATTCCCTGGGAGGGGTGTCTTCTGGAAAGTTTTGCTCATCCTAATATCGTGAACTGTATCGATCATAGCGGTGATAAACCCGAGTGGGTGGCCATGGAGTTTTTGGAGTCTAAACTCACCAATCATCTTGAGCCCTGCCGGCACAGGATTCATGAAAATGAACTTATCAAGCTGGCGAGCCGAATCGTTTCTGCCGTTGCAGAACTCCACGAGCGACGATTCGTCCACCGGGATATATGCCTTGACAATATTTTGCTCGATGGTAACGACGAGCCGAAGTTGATTGATTTTGGCCTGACAGCGCCAACGGGAGCCAGATTACCCAAAGATCGTGTTGGAACTCCCAGTTACATGGCGCCTGAGATGATCAAAAACGGCAGGGCTTCATACAGGGGGGACGTTTATTCTTTGGGAGTGCTTTTGTATGAAATAGTGGTAGGGAAGAAATTGTTTGCGGGCGCAGCTCGAACGACGAGAATGACGAGAAGTCTCAATGTTGAACCTATACCGCCTTCTAAGAAAGGTATATATTGCTCTGAAGAATTTGAATCACTAATTATGAGGGCATTAGCAAAAGATTCCTCCGAGCGATTTGATTCGGCCCGCATTTTGGAAACGAAACTTTTTATGCTCAGGAAGAGTCGTGGACTTCGATAGGAAATGACTCGTTGTCTGGGAGCTTGTACATGGGGCAAGCAAAAAATAGTGAAACGGAATGCTGGCTCGATGTTATGGGACCGGAAATGGGAGATCGGCGCGTTCGTATTCCAAGTGAAGGTGTTATTGTGGGGCGGGCTAAAGGATGCGATATAAGAGTTCCTGAGAAGTCCGTTTCGCGTCGTCATCTGCGATTTAAGCACGAAAATACAGGGTGTGTTGTCGAAGATCTTGGCTCTCACAATGGCATGCTGGTCAATGGGAAAAAAGTACGGCGTGCTGAGCTCAAGGACGGCGATTTTGTTGATATCGGTGGATATAAATTGCTGGTAACGGTGAACGAAAGTCGGCAGGATAAGGCGCCGGCCGCTTTCCACATTCCGATTTTGGGACATCTAATGGCTCTGCTGGAATGGGAGGGTGTTCACCCGCTCCCCGTTGCAAGTGCTCTGGTTGTCCCGTTTGCTCTGTGGCACTGGTCCGCCGCTGTTCTGGCTGTTGCTATAGCGGTTCTTGGGATGGGGTTAATACGCTTGAGCGGTCACAGAGGAGCGGTTCTCTGTGTGAGTGTTGTTGTGCTGGCCCCAATCGCAGGTTGGTTAAATGCTGGCCCTCTGGGTGCCCGGGGAGCTGTGCGAGGCGGACAGATCTTCTGCAAAGAAAACCTGAGAAAAATCCAGCAGGCAATCGAAATGTACAGATCTCAACACGCCTGTTATCCCAAGAATTTGCAGGACCTTTTTGCGGAATATTTGGATAAGGAATCCCTGCACTACTCCTCCTCAAAAGACAAAAACATTTCCTGTATGTTGTGCGACCGGGGATCAAAAGGCTGCGAGAGAACAGAAATAGCTGTTTGCATATTGCAAAAGGATAAGGGTATGGATCAGAAAGGATGGGTTTTGCGTGCGGATGGGGCAATCGAACGGATCGCGCAGGAAAAATTGGAAAATTTAATGACCGCCACAATGGCCCGAAATGAAGAATCGGATTGACAGGCGCAGAGTATAATCGGGGTCTTCCTTTTGATCGCCTGTGCCTGATCTCGTAATGCCCCTTGAAATTGGCGCAAAGGTTGTTATAGTTATAGTGGTCTGATGAGGTTTCTCGTTGGTGGGCGCATTGTTTATTCGAGGAAAGACTTGCTAACAGGAGGAAAGGGTTTTTGGGAGGACGAGAAAAGATGGCAGATGAGGGTCAGGACCAAAAATTCCATCAACTCGTTATTTTGCGGGGGGGAGGTAAGGGAAAGCGTTGGCTGCTGAAATCCGGGCAGGCGTATACAATTGGCCGGGATGCTGACAACGAAATCACACTGAATGATCAGTCAGTCTCACGCTCACATGCGCTTATTCATCAGGTTGATGGTGTATGGATGGTTCAGGATGTTGAGAGCACTCATGGGACCCATATTAACGAGGAAAGAGTGGACGGTCGTGCGCCGATTTTCCACAAAGACGTGCTACGTCTCGGGAAAACCTCTCTCGTTTTTGGGGCGGTTAAGCACCCTGAATTGCAGAAAAAGGCTGAAAAAGCTCATGAGCAAAAAACCCAGTAAGTTCAGTTTTACTGTTGAGGGTGGCCGGACGTTTTCATGCAAATTTTAAATCTGTCCGCCGAATGGCGGGTCACAATTAGCTGTAACCTCAGCCCCGGGCAGTGAAGGAACTCTAAAATGCTGAAAAAGATTGTTTTCCCTGGCGTTATTCTTTTTCTAATCTTAATTATCGCCGGCGTGGTTTTATTTTTTAATCTCGATAAAATCTTCAAAATGGCAATCGAGAAGGGAGGCTCTCATATCTTGGGCGTCGAGACCCGTGTGGACAAGGCCGATGTATCCGTCTTCGGGGGGACGATCGACCTGTATGGATTGGAACTCGGCAGCCCGAAAAAATTCGAAGCGAAAGAAATGCTTGAGATAGGGCATGCTAAAATGGATGTGAAACTCGGTTCGTTTCGGGGCAAGGAACTTTTGATTAATGAAGTACTTGTGGATGATGCCGAAATGACCGTCGAGATAAAGGACGGCAAAACGAATTGGCAGGTTTTGGCCAGGCGTTTGGAGAGCAAAAAGGATGAAGAGAAATCGAAGAAACGTATTCGTATAGAGCGCGTGGCGTTTGAAGATGGAACGGTGAAAATGGCCGGCCTTCCCGGCGGGGTGTCGTCAGAATTTGCCCTGCCCAATATCGAGATCACGGACCTCTCAGCAGGCGGGGATGGCGGTCTTCCCCCCACAGACCTATTTTTGAAACTGATTGTCGAGGTATACGAGAAAATCAGCGGGAAAGCCAGAAAAGAATTGCCGAAGAGAGAAGTGGAGAGGATTTCCGATAGTTTGGGGCCCCTGATTAAGGGAGCGGGAGAAATTCTCAAGGATTCCACAGAAGGTAAAGTCGGCGATGAAGTGAATGAAATTCTTAAGGGAGGGGAGAAGGGGGATGAGGAGGGCGGCGAATAGTCCCAAAACAAGCGGGTAATCAGTGATCAGTAATCGGTAAAAAAGAATGCCTGAAGGCGATTTCAATGGATCACTGTTTTCACTTGAAATGAAGGGGCGCTTTTCGTTTCCATTGTCGCAACCTGTTGTCTGAAAGCCGCTTACTGATCACGGAGCACCGAATACGCTTATTTCTGGACTCGTGTCACTCTCTCCCGTGGATATTACACGAAGCAAAACCGAATAATAATTGTTCCCTTAAAGTCGTGAAATGTCCCGGGTTAGAGACCGCTCAGAAAAGCCTCTCCATTGTGCAGCGATTGGGGCAGAAGCTGTTCAACACCAGCTTCTGTGCTGTAAATAAGGTAGTAAACGTAGAATAAAGCGGTGTACACGACTCCGAGAGAAATGATCTCTCCGAGGGGGCCGGCACTTTTCCGTCCACCGTAATAAAGGTGTTCGATAGCTTTATTAATTAGGGGGGCGAAAACCAGATTAACGAGACTGAAACCGCAGAAAAACATCAACAGCAAAATCAACGTGCGCAAATACGGATTGTTTATGATTTCCGCTTTGTAGCAAACGAATTCCTCGAAGACTTCCAGTACAAGCAAACAGGTCGGGAGAATGACGTACTTCTCAATGTTGCGTTTGTACCGAATCCGACGATGAAGCGGAGCCTTCTTTTTCTTGGCCATCGTACCTGAAATCCGAAAAACTGAAATTTCTGTTAACTGCGTTTGAGCGCCGCCAAGTAAAATAAGGGAAAACAGGGGCAATTTTGAAGTTCCCGTCTTTCACACCCTTCCGAAAGAGCGCTGAGGACGGATATGGATGCGCGATCGCCGTTTTTAAAGCCTTCCGGGCCGCCGTTAAAAAA
>JAGXLK010000215.1 GCA_018334735.1 Planctomycetota bacterium
GGGAGCATAATTGCTTCAATAACCCCTGCCTGAAGTGCCTCTATTTTTGCGAGGATATTGTTGAGATAGTTTAGAGATTTGATTTTCGGGCTCAGCACGTTGTGGTGGGTCCGCATAGTTGGGACGGTTACCACTTCCAATCCTTTTTCGTAAAACTCTTCTGGGTAAAGAGATATAGAGTCCGTGATAATGATCACTTCTGGATCCGGGCATTTTGTTGGGTCGAGACCTAAGGTCCCGACTCCCCGCGTGATAACGACCCTGACATAGGCATTTGTCAGGTCATTGGCTTCAAGCGTTTCATGAATAGCTTCGATCAATTCCTCTTTGCTCATGGGGATTTCCAGAGCAATCGCCCGAGCGGAATTGTAAAGCCGTTCGATATGCTGCTCGCACCGGAATACTTTTCCTTTATAGGCACGGATTCCTTCAAATACACCATCGCCGTAGAGCAAACCGTGATCGTAAACGGAAATTTTTGCGTCTGCTCTTTCCTTCAATTCGCCGCTGATATAAACTTTTAGACCCACATCGCGCTCCTTAGATACTCCTTCAATTTCAATTGTATTGGGTAAACTACCGCAAAGCCTTGAGTTGTTCAAGCGTGAATTATGAGGCTCTTTCGAGTCGTCCATCGACCAATCGGATTTTTCTTTCCGCGCGGGCGGCGATTGCAGGATCGTGCGTAACGATCACAAGGGTAGCCCCGGTTTCTTCTTTAAGCGTGCAGAGAAGATTAAGAATGGATTCCCCGGTGTGTGAATCGAGGTTGCCCGTCGGCTCGTCACAAAGCAGTATATGAGGTTTGTTGATAAGGGCTCGGGCGATGGCGACCCGCTGGCGTTCCCCTCCGGAGAGCTGGCCCGGTTTATGTGCGGCGCGCTCCCCCAGCCCGACCAGTTTCAGAAGTCGCTGGGCTTCCTGAAGTGATTCTTTCTTTTTGCGTCTCCACGATCTCATGCCAGCATCAGCGATAGCGGGGAGGGCAACGTTTTCAACGGCGGTAAAATCGGGAAGAAGGTGGTAGAATTGGAAGACAAAGCCGAAAATCCGGTTCCGCCAACGCGCCTGGCGTTTTTGACTCAGGCTGGAAATTACCTGTTGTTTGTAAACCACCTGACCTTCGGTGGGGGTGTCGAGAATCCCCATCAGATGAAGCAAAGTGCTTTTACCTGCACCACTCGGTCCCTCAATAGCGAGAATTTCCCTGGGACTTACCTTCAATGAAACGTTGTGGAGCACTCGCAGGGCTCGGCGGCCAATTTTATAATCTTTGCATACTTCTTGTACTTCAAGCATGGTTTTCGCTCGAGAGGTGATCGTATCTTAGCCTTATTCTTGATCGATAGGCCGCAGAAGGGGAAACAGAATGACCTCGCGGATGGACGGGCTATCCGACAGCAGCATGACAAGTCGGTCGATCCCCACGCCCATACCCCCCGCTGGTGGCATACCATGGGCGAGCGCGCGCAAGAAATCGAGGTCGACCGTCCGCAGAGTTTCCTGTTCTGCATCCTCACCTTCCAGTTGTTGGAGAAATTTCTCTTCCTGAAGCTGAGGGTCATTCAGCTCCGTATAAGCCGTTCCCATCTCCAATCCTCCGATGAACAGATCCCAGCGTTGGGCCTGAGCTTCATCGTCCGGACAAGGCTTGGTGAGAGGAGATAGAGCCGCTGGATAATCGAAGATAAAGGTCGGATGAATAATTTCATCCTCTACGGTTCGTTCAAAGACGCGTTCAAGCAGCAATTCATCTCCCGTTCCGGATACGTCCAGATCGAGTTCCTGCGCTTTCTCACGGAGCTTTTCGCTATCATCAGGGGGGAAATCATTCTTTTCTTCAAAAGCTTCTCGGTAATCAACCTGCTGAAAAGGAACGGTAAAGTCGATTTCGTAATCGCCGTATTGAATTAAGCCCTCGGAATTGATATTGAGGGCGAGAGAACGGATTAAATCTTCGGTTAGTTCTCTCATATCACTGTAATCGGCGTAAGCCTGGTAAAGTTCAAGCGAGGTAAATTCCGGGTTGTGTTGCCTGTCCACGCCTTCATTTCGGAAATTCCGATTGATTTCGAAAACCCTTTCCATCCCTCCCACCAGAAGCCGTTTCAAGTAAAGCTCTGGAGCGACTCGCAGATAGAGGTCGATATCGAGCGCGTTATGATGGGTTACGAACGGGCGGGCAGCGGCGCCTCCGGGAATTGGTTGCATCATGGGGGTTTCAACCTCGATGAACCCCCTATCCTGCAGTAAAGATCGGATTGATTGGTTCAGTTCCGAGCGGAGGAGGAATCGCTCCATCACTTCATCGTTTGTGAACAGGTCAACCGAACGACGACGATACCGAAATTCCTCATCTTTCAAACCGTGCCATTTTTCAGGTGGACGCAGTAATGCTTTGGAGAGCACCTGGAATTTATCGACAAAGATAGTGATTTCGCCGGTCCGGGTTTTCGTCAGGTCGCCGCTCACGCCAACGATATCGGCCGCCTGAAGCTGTTGATAGACCTCGAAATTTTCTTCGCCGAGCCGTTTTTCTTGAAAAAATATCTGGATGCTGCCTGTTTTATCCTTTATATCAACAAAAGAAGCTTTTCCCATGTCCCGCAGGTTGGTGATTCGGCCGGCGGCCCTCACTGCCTTTGGATTATCTTCTTCAAAACTCTCTCGAATAGAGGCAATTGACTGTGTGTCCGGGAATCTCCCTCCGAAAGGGTCGATCCCGCGCTCACGTAATGCTTCCAGCGTGTCGAGTCGGAAATCTTCGTATTCGATCAGAGACAACTCAGATGCTCCCGGGATTAAATAATTTTTGAGATGGGCACCATAGCCAGAGCATTAGTAGATCAGGACACTCTCTGAGTGCATTGCCGCTCGGGCCAGATTTTCGGATGCTACACAGATGAAGAATTATATGTTTGGGGACCTTTTAGAACAAGCGAATGGCCTACGTTCCGTCTTTCAACCGATCGGCTGTATGGTCGCTTAAATGTTCGTTCTGACGGATTTTAGTTGATGCTTTTTCGACGTCATATTCTACTCGGTGGTACCGAATTCCCTCCGCTTGAAGCGTTACATAACACGCCCGGGGATCGCCGTCTCTGGGCTGACCGACACTGCCGACATTGATAATGGCTTTTTTCTCTTCGGCGGGCCAATAAGGCAAGGAAAGCGCATCTGGCCGAATGAACTCGAAATTCGAGGTTATTACGCCAGCTTTATGCGTATGTCCCACGAAAGCCACTTTCTCGATGCGATTGAAATTCTCAGAAAGTTTCGTATTCAGTTGTAAGCGGCAATCGCGTTCGCGAAGATATTCGTTAACGGGGTTCCGTGGAGAGGCATGAACGAACAGATTGTCCTCTTCCACGTATCGGTGGGAGAGGCCTTTCAAGAAATTCCACCTCTGCCGTTCGGTGTTGTTCTCGTTGCCACCTTCAGTCCGGGGTGCAGGGCTGAGAATAGAGCGATGATACTTGACGGATTTTGCCGCTTGGTCGCTAAAATTCTCGCTGCCGTAAATGAGAGCGGAATCATGGTTTCCACAAATGACCACTTCACAAGAGCTTCGAATGGCATCAATACACCACGCGGGCTCGGCTCCGTAGCCTACTATATCGCCAAGACATATAACTTTTTCGGGATTGAGTGCCAGAATTTCTGCGAGGACAACCGTCAGGGCTTCGCGGTTTGCATGTATGTCACTGATGATTGCGATCATATTTCTTGGCGTTCTGATTCAATAAACATTTCGATCTGATTATAGATTGTAAGGGGCCGATTAAGAGTTGTCATCTGAGGACCGAGGAAAGGTATGCATTTTTGCGAAAAATTCGCTCTGGAGGTATAATTATAGTGGAAGCAAAGATGTTCCTGACCTCCTCCAACAGAGGATAGAAGGAGATTGGCGGGTGAAGGAACGAAGTTATAACCTCCGGCGAGGTAAATGCTTATGTTTGATTGTGACAAATTAATGAGGTGTCCGGATTGCAGTTACGAGGGGCAATGGCAGCGATTCCGGGCGCAGACTTCTCCACACGGTTTTGAAAGCTATTTTGGTTGTGGTCGGTGCGGCTCTGCTTATAGCTTCTTTTGTTCTTCTGGCCCCGACTTTGAGTTAAGAATCCTGTCGGGTTCTATGAGGGGGATTCCACACAATTATTGCAGGAGTTCTGCGGTTTTCTCAGCCAGTTCCGGAATATGCTGGATGACCAGTTCTACGAGTTCTTCGTCGCTCATTACAGCAACACGACCTTCCTCGTATTGTTTGGCAACATCCTGGTAAATCTCTGATACCTCGGGATTGTTTTTGTCCACCTTGGAATTGTCTTCGAGTTCGAGCTTGGTATTTATCCAGTAGGCAATACCGGCCCGTCCACTTTTGTCTGTGATCCGGATGCCTGGTTTGACGTTGAGGATCTGTTCCGTGTCGAAAATCGTATAAACACGTTTGTCTTTTTCCATCGCATCAATGTGGATTCCCGCAAGTGTTGTATTGAACCGGGAACCGGCGAAAGGTTGCTGCGGTGGGATGTCATAACCAATTTCATCCTCGAAATAATGGGCGAGTTCGGTGATCACTTCTGTGTTGATATCCTCATCGTCTCCTCGGAGTGCCAGGTGTTCCATCACCATACCCTCCAGAGGGGCATTCCCCGTGCGCTCACCCACACCGAATAGGGTCGAGTTTGTGGCGCTGCAGCCGTACAACCAGGCTGTTGCTGAATTGACCAGGACCTTATGAAAATCGTTATGCCCATGCCATTCCAGCCATTCGCTCGGGAACCCGGCGTAACATTGCAGGCCGTAAACGATACCGGGGACGCTCCGGGGCAGGGAAGCACCCGGGTAAGGGACTCCGAAGCCCATTGTATCGCACGCCCGGATTTTGATCGGCACTCCACTCTCGTCCGCGAGTTTTCGCAGTTCAATGGCGAAAGGCACAACGAACCCGTAAAAATCGGCCCGGGTGATGTCTTCAAAATGGCATCGCGGTTTTATACCTTCGTTGAGGGCTGATTTGACGATGGATAGGTAGCGTTCCATCGCTTTCTTACGGTTAAAACCTTCCCACTTGCCAAAAATGTGGTAGTCCGAGACGCTGGTCAGGATACCCGTTTCTTCCAGCCCCATTGAGTTGACCAGATCGAAATCACGTGGGTGGGCTCGAATCCAACCGGTTACGTGGGGATATTCGTAATCCAGTTCCAGGCATTTTTCGACCGCTTCTCGATCTCGATCCTGGTAGAGGAAAAACTCACACTGTCGAATGAGACCTTTTTCGCCTCCGAGACGATGCAGCATTTTGTAGACTTCGACTACCTGATCGGCTGTGAAGGGAGGCATTGCCTGCTGACCGTCTCGGAACGTCGTATCGGTGATCCATGTCTCTTGAGCGGGCCGCATCGGAACATGGCGGTGGTTGAAAGGAATCTGGGGAACCTCCCC
>JAGXLK010000216.1 GCA_018334735.1 Planctomycetota bacterium
TATCGTGACAAACAAGTGTCCACCGGACAGGAAGATCAGATGCGGAAGGACATCATTTCTCTTGCTTCGGATGCATACGTTATTTTCGTTTCGGACGACGAGTCAACGGCCGTTTCGAAAGAGGTTTACGGTTCGCCCTCCCATATCAAAGTGGTAGACAAGGATCGCGATGTCAGCGAGGATAAGGATGAGATCAAAGTGGTTTTGAGCGTTGTTGGCAAAGAGAGCGAGAAAGAGAAAAAGGAGAAGGCAAAAGAGGCCGAACTGGGTGAAGAAGAAGCGGAGGCAATGGAAGAAGAAGAAACGGAAACGGAAGGCCAGATTCAGGGTGGCCAGACCGAATACGTTGATTCATACGTTGACGAAGGAAAGAACTACAAAGTGGTGCTGGAAAAAACCGACGAAGGGGATAAGAAGAAGGTGGTGGAGGTTGATGAAGAGGAAGAACCGCCACCACTGTTCCCGGAAGGGGCACCACACGCGACGGCAACGCTTACGGAAACCAAGGAACACAGCGGGGTTTTTACGGGCGTGCTCGAGGGTTACCCAAGAGGTGTCAAGGTCAGCGGAAGAGATTTGGTCATTTCTCCCGAACAACGGCTCCGTTGTGCGTATGAAGACGAACGGAATATCTCCCGTCGAAAACCGTGGGTTGTATGGGCGGCTGTTGAGTTCATACCCAGCAGTGAAGGTGATGTTAATGTTCCGGAGGTGGCCGATTCTAAATTGAACCGGCGAGCCCAGCTGGAAAAAGGCATCTCGCAAGGTGAATTGGCGAAAGTTTACGAAGACCTTGGCCTTGAAGATATGGCAACATTGTATTTTGAAAAAGCCTTACGAACCTGCGGAAAAGTGGCTCAGATGGAAGGTCTCACACCACTCGGACAAGAAGCAACTCACGCCATCTGGCGTCTTTATTTCGAAAGTGGACAGACCGATAAAGCTGTTACGGCTTGCAAACAGTTGATCAAAGAATTCCCTGATTCAGAACTCGTAGATGAGGCTTATTTGACCATGGGGAAGGCCTTGCTGAATAAAGCGGAAGAGGCCGAAGAACGGTCAAAGGAAAGACTTGCCCGACAGGCAATCAGCGCGTTTAACGGCCTGCTGAAGGCAAGGCCGGATTCCGAATACAAGGCTGAGGCCCTTTACAAGATAGGGGAATCACTCTATGCCGCCGGAACCAACGGAGCCCGTTATATGGAACGGGTGGTCAAAGAACACCCCGACAGCTCCTTTGCATCGACGGCTCTGCACGAATCGGGCATGCATGCCTACGAGAACAACGATTACGCGAGCGCATACGAGTATCTTACGCGCGTTGTGGTTGATTACCCGGATGCCAAAGAACTCGACAAAGTTATGTTGATGCGAGGACATTGCCAGGTGAAACGTCGCAAATACTCAGAAGCTCTTCGGGCCTATTATGAGTTGATCGGGAGCTACCCCGGTTCTCCTTACGCGAAAAAGGCCCAGAAAATTATCGAGTACATAAAGAAAAAGATGGCAAAAGCCGAACGAGCCTCCCGATAACCAAGGAATCGAAGAAATGAGAAGACAGAATTCCCTTTCCGGAAGAATTGGAGCAGAGTCGATGTATCGCAATTTTCTGAACCGCGTCCTATTTTGTGTCATTCTGGCGCTGGGCCTTTGCCTGTCCGCCCAGGCGGCATCTCTCCAACAAGCTATGCGTGAAGCACAAAAAACGCTCGGCAAGCACGATATGCCGGTCAGTAAAATTGAAAAAGTGCGTTCAGAATTAACTGTTGCCCTCAGAGAGAATCAGGATGATGCCCAGTATGGGGCAGCCAAACTGGTCCTTGCTCGGATCAATAATATGACGGGGCGTTTCCACCGCGCCACGAAATTGCTCGACCTCCTCAAGGAAGAAGAGTCAGCTGGCGTTCCCCTGGTCGATATACACGTTGCCTTGGTCCGCGCCCTCAGCGGAAAAGGGGACTACGTTCGGGCGGTTGAAGTCGTTAATCTCCTGCTCGACAACACTGATTTTAAGGATGATCCACGGCGTCCGGAATTGATCTACCAAACGGGATGGAATTACGAAACTGTGCTGCGCCGTCATGCAAAAGCTGTCGAATTCTATCTTCGGCTCGCACGCGAACACCCCGATTATGAACAAAGCCCCGATGCTTTTTTCCGCGCTGCTTATGTTCTGGAAAATAAGCTAAACGACCTGAAAAATGCCGTGAAGACATACGCCAGGGCCATGGAAAAATATCCGAAATATCAGGGCGATGCTGCTCTTAACCCGGGGGCTTATTCAGGCTGGACCGCCGGTTGGAGGGCGCTGAATCTGGCCGGAGTGTTGCAAAATAATCCCGGGACCAAGAAAGGGCTCGCGGATTATGAGTTGCAGGAATCAATCTGCAAGGATCTTCTGGCGACTTTTCCCAATAAACGGATGAAGATTTGTGCTTTTATGCTTGATTCAGCTCTGCTGCGCTACCGGGTGGGCCAATTCCCGAACGCAACATCCGGCAAGCGACCGGATTTTGAGGCGGCACAGAAGTGGGCGGGGAAGATGCTCAAAATCGATTCAAATAACCCCAAGGCCATACAGTTCATGGCAGCCCACGGGCCGGAAGATCAGCGGCAAAAGTATGCCATTAAGTATCTGCAATCTGCCGAAATCGGTTTTGATCAGATGAAAGATTATTCCAAAAAACTTTCGTCGTTGTCAGAGGTCGATAGGGTTCTGGAGAAGCGGCCACAAAACACGGCAGTTTTGAGTCGGGGAGTTCATCTTGCCCTGGGAAAAGACGATATTGCTAAAGCAAAGCATTATGTTCGAGGAATGAACGATATAAAATATCGTAGTCTGGCCGAACAAAAGGCGATTGGGAACGCGGAGGTAGACGTAGCCGTTGCTGAGAAAAGTGCAGAGGGAATGCTGAAAGTCGCCCGGGACCCCGCTTTCCCAAGAGCTACCCGAGCCCATGCCTGGAGGGTAGCTATCATTGCATTGGCAGGGCAGGGCAAGGTCGGTCCGATGATTGAGCGCGTTAATTCCTATACCGCCGAATTTGGGGGACTTCACGATGAGGGGCTGGCCCGGCAGGATTTCGAACAGGAATTTCAGTTTGTTCAAACACTTCGAAAAGCGTTTGGGAACGATCGCGATAAAGCTTTCGAAAGTCTCCGTCAGCTTGCGGAAGCAAATGTATGGGGACAAGCATGGGTACTGCATGAGCTTGTTCGGCAGGAAACAGGAGCGCTGGCGTATGAACTCGATCGGAAGGACGACGCGGCCAAATTCCTTGATCGTTTCAATGTGAACGATGACCTGGCGGCACAATGCTGGATTCGGTATTTCAAATTGGCCAAGGAAGACAATGATGCTGTAGCCCTTATGCGTCTTGGTCAGGCTGTAGACAACCGTAAAAATTCTGCCCTGTGGGGTAAAATCCTCGCTGAGCATTTCCCGAAACACCTCAAACCGAAGATTGGGAAGTTGTTGTCACAAAGTGGTATGCCAGGTGATCAAAAGGCGTATCTGAATCTGCTGGCGGGAGAGATACAGGATAAAGATCTGCTCGATCTGATCAAAGCCGCCGATGCGTTCCTGCAAAAGTATCCTGACAGCGACTATTACGTGGATGTTGTGCTCTTCCGTGCGCGACATGCCCGCATTATTTCGGATGATGAAGGCATGGAGAAATTGGCTGATTGGCTCACTGCCGTTGCGCAAAAATACGGCAAGGCCGAAAGCCGCCGGAAGCTGCTGCGACAGGCCGGTGAATATTACGGTGAAGCGGGGGTCAATCGGGGCAGCACAATGGTCCTGAGATGGGCCGGTATCGGGCCATTCGATATTCAAGATGACGGTGGACTCGACGAAAATTACCCGATTGAAAAGAAATTGGATATAACAAAAGCGTATGACGGTAAGGGTAAGATTGTCGGTGATGCCAACGGGGACAAAGGCAATAAGTGGAAGCTGGTAAAAGTGAAGCAGAACGGATATGTGGATCTCGCGGAAAATATTTCGGCGCATCAGCCCGGCGCGGCCTTTCTTGTTACGTTTATTTCCTCGCCCGAAGTACAAAAGGCTACTTTATCCCTTGGGACCCATCTGCCTCTGAGACTGACAGTGAACGGGCAATCCGTTTTCAATATCAGCAAACCAGAAAGCGGGTATGTGCCGGATAAATATTTTGCTGAGGTGCAACTGAATAAAGGCGAAAACAAAGTTGTGGTCAAAACCGTTCGGAAGAAAGGCGAATGGGGATTCGGCCTGCGGGTCAGCCGGCTTAAAAAGAGAGCGACCTGTGCGCCACGGCCCAACGAACGGCGTTTGTGGCAGGAATTACCGCCAGCGTCCGGTGGGGAACAAAAAATGTGGAAGACTTTCCACAAACTTGCCGACAAGGCCGAAGGCGAAGAAAAAGCGGAATTAATGCTCCGTCCTTACGAACTTCTATGGAAAAACGGACGAAGGACGGAGGCGCGGGGCGGTTATCGCAAGCTTTTGGATGATTTCCCGGAGCAGGCGCGGCTCAAACTGGCTCAGAGTTACGATGGCTGGTGGAGCCGAAGACGCCGAGCGCAATATCCTGGCGTGAGTCGGGACAAATGGTTGCGGCATTTCAGCATCTACATGCGGGAATACGGTTCGAAAAAGCGGGACCGGGTGGTCAAGTTCCTCAACAGGACAACAACGCATTGTGCGGAGAATGCTTTCGCAAGTGCCGAGAAATACCTTGAGAATCATTCCGGTGACTGGGAACTGATGAGCCTTATGTGGAAAACGGCCGATCGGTTTGATGGCGTTCGCGCGCGGGGGCTGCAACACGCGGTGGCGACCGCTGAAAAATACCCGGAATTGTTATGGGTGCAGCGCCAGGCACGTCACCAATTTGGGAAAAATGCGCCACGTCTCTATGAGCTGCGTTATGAGCGAACAAAAGATAACGAACATCTGCTGGCCTGGGTAGATAGCCAGTACTATGCCGCGAAACATGGCGGAAAGAAAAGAGTTGAGTCGCTCAAACAGAGGCAGAAAGATTTGCTACAAGAGGCGAGGGAATCTGCTCAGAAAGCCCGGAGAGAAAAGGAACTTGCCCGGCGGAATCCGCTCGAAGCTCAGAATTTTGAGAAAAAAGCGGAGAAAGCTGAAAAAGAAGGCAAGGACTTCCTCGCGAAAGAATTCCGGAGCGAGGCTAAAAAACTGCGTGCCGAAGTGGAAGCCCATAAGAAGGCTGCCGAGCAGGCGAAGGCCGAAGCGAAACGTCTTCGAGAAAAAGCAAAACAGTTGAGCAAGCAGACGGAAGGTGGCTCATTTGCTGCTGGAGATGCGGCGAAACGCTGGATTGAAACCTTTTCAAAGGCTCTTATGGGAGAGATGAAAGGCGTCCAGCCGCGCGCAAGTTACCTCGCGAGGATGGCCGAGATCGATTCCCAGGCCGCTGCTGACGTGCTGGCGAA
>JAGXLK010000217.1 GCA_018334735.1 Planctomycetota bacterium
AGAGGGATCGATTCTTGTTTTCGATGGGCCGAGAGCGAGAGAAAAGCCGAACAATCTGTGGCTTCTGTTCAGCCGGACGGTGGAGGGGTGTCGAGAAAAGAAAATAGCAGAGATGCCACGGGCGCTACACGACCGCTTTATATCATTATCCGCCGATTCGGCAATGTAGAGTCGCAAGCTGTTAAAGCGGAGAGCACCTTGTGCAGGATGCTGAGATCTTCCGATTCAGCCAGAGCTCGCCAGCAATATGTTGCTGAGGTGCACCGTTTTCTCCGCCGATATCCTGGCAATTCAGCAGGACATAGCGAACTGCAAAAATTGCAGAGCGTAGATAGCAGCGGTACCGATACGGGAGGCAAAAGTGCAGGTGGGAGTAGTGGAGCACTTGTGACTCTCACCGAACAGATATCGAAAACACAGGATAAAAGTGCCAGAAGGAAGCTCAGTTATGCGCGGGCAAAAGAGCTTTTTGAAAAAGGTCAGTATTACGAGGCACTCCGAGGGCTGACTTCGTTTCCGGCCGAAGATACAGCGGCTGCCATCCTCCGGGCGCGATGTAACTGGAAAGTTCTCGATTACGAGAAAGCGTTCGCGCATCTGAATGTAGTGCGGGACAATTCAGATTATGGAAAGGATACCAGACGTACGCCCCCGATGGTTCTGCTGCTGAGCATGGCCCAGTATCAGACGAGTCAGGAGAAATATCCCGAGGCATTTGAATTGCTGGATGAGGCGCGCAAATTGCAGGGGGATGCTCTTACGAAAGCACAAAGCACTCGGTTACAGATCGCGCGAACCGATGTGTTAATTGCTCAGGGTGATATCAACAGCGCTTTGCCTCTGATCAAAGATATTCAAGCCGACAATGTCAACCAAAGCCCGTACTGGATTGGCGAAGTACAGCTGGGGAAGATAGATTACGTCAGAGAACGCTATAACGAAGCTCTGAAGCGGTTTAAAGAGGTCGCTAAGTTGCTCGATCCTCAGGCTTCACCGAGAGCGTTATTCTGGATTGGTAAAACTCAGCTTGCGCTTGAGAATACCGATAAAGCGATCAGCGCGTTCCGAGAACTGTGGGAAAATTACGGCGAAGACGATCTGATTATCCAGGCAATTTACCTGATTGGGCGCACTTACCGTCAGGGAGGACGTTTTGTCGATGCCATACACCTTTTTGAATCTGTCGGTGTTATGCGGGCTTCCGCGCGCGATAAGGTCGTCCCGGGAGAGGATGTGGTAATAAAAGTCGAAGATCCAGATTATGCGGTCGGCACAGGTAAGACTTTCATGATGGTTAATGTGACGACAACAAGTGGAGATTCCGAGCAAGTCCGCGTGGAGATGAATCCCATAAGCCAGGCCCTTTTCGTCGGATCCGTTAAGACAAAACTCGGCAAACCAGCTCCGGATAGCGGTTTGCTCGAACTGCGAGGAGACGATGTTGTCAAGGTCCGATACATGGATCGATACGGCGAAATGACAATCAAATACGGAGGCGCGGAAGTAAAAATGGATCGGACAGCTACGCGTCATGCGAAAGCGGGTTTGAATTTGAGCCGTGATCCGGGGACCAGCTTGCTATCAGAGGGAAGAGTTAAGAATCTGGAGCTTCTTACCGATGGTAACCGTGCGAAAGCGGCTACGGGTTATCTGGATGGGAAGAAGCATAAGAGTTTCGCAGTCGGCACTCGTTTCTTACGCGCCCGGCTGGTTGAAAATGTCAGAGTTTTCTTCACCGATCAGCGCCCATCAGCTTTCGAAATACAGGTTCTGGAGCCGAAGATGCGGGAGACGGGTGAAGAACAGTGGATTACACGGGAAAAGGTGACGAACCTAAAAGAAGCTGGATGGCAGGATTTCCCCATCCCTCCTTCCGAAACCACGGCTGTGCGGGTAAAGGTGACGGGTAATGGAAAACGCGGATGGTATAAGGTGAACGAGTTACAGGTTCTGGAAGGTTCAGCCAAACTTGCCTGGAGTAGTGCCGATATTGAGGTAGGGAAAGCCGAAATGAAAGAGTTTGACTTGTTGGTCGTTGACACCGGAGAAATCGAGATCAGTTCAACCGGTTTCAAAGAGGAAGACGAGGAGGAAGAAGAAGGCTGGCAGCCTCTGGCTCAGGAAGAAGAGGAAGAAGAAGAAAAACACGCGCTGGACATCGATGTTGCCCGCCGCAGACCCGGTATTATTACGCCCGGTAATCCGGTGTACGTGCGGCTATCCGATAAAGACCTTGATGTCAAAGATACGCGTGATCGCGTAGTGGTAAAAGCTTTTGTCGGCGGCGAAGCGGCCGGAGGAGAAGCGGTTCGGATGGATTCGTGCAAAGTCGTTCTTAACGAAGTAGAACCCTTCTCCGGGAAATTTCAGGGGCTGTTTCGGACGGCACCTTCGTGGCCGACGGCGTCGGCGTCGGATACTGCTGAAGGCTTTTCACCTGACGGTGCGATAGACGGGGATGATTCTCCGAAATCAGCGTGGCAGGGAAAACCAGATGGCATGCCGGGGAAATGGATAGAGGTCGATCTTAAGGACCTTTACGATATAAAAGAAATACATTGGAGTCGCGGAAAAGGAGCTCAGAACAACGTGATAAACGATGGTTCGATTACGATCCGTGGGGGACAGGAGTTCCGGGAGATTCCGATCGAGGGGAACCAGCAGGCCAATGACAACGTTGTGAAACTCACTTCGCCCGTCCGTGGCCGCTATGTCCGAATTACGGCCAATGTTTACGATGGTGATGCGCCGGCGATTTCTCATATTAAAATCGTCGATGCAGGCGGAAATACGCTTGTCCCGGCAAAAGTGACACCTGAAGAAATGCGCGGAAATCAGGTGTTGGAGCTTAACGTTGGGGATAGCGTCAAAGTTGAGTATGTGGATGAAGAAAATATGGAACCGGGCGATCCTATGACCCGGAAAAGCAACGAGTTAACCGTTGAATATGACACCGCAGAAGTTAAGGTGGCCTTTGCAAAATTGGACGAATATGGTCACGTCGAAGAGGCACGCGAAACGAAAAGAATCGATACAGGCGATCAGTTTCAAGTTTTGATCCAGGATGTCGATGAGGATAAAAGCGACGAAATTCAGTCGGTCAAGGTGCAAATCGGATGTGAAAGCGGTGACTCGATGGAACGGATTGCGAAGGAAACGGAGGGGGATTCGGGGACCTTTATGGTCGATGTTCGCACGGATGACGATCCTGCCGCAAAAGATAAACCGCGCGTTCTCTATGTGCGTGACGGTCATGCCGTTTGGGCCAATTATGTGGATAAAACGAATATGGATCCCGGCCATACCGTAACACGCACAGCCCTGGTGTTTGAGGCACAATCCACCAGCGGAGGCTTCAATCCGCCGGAAACTTACGTTTTAGGTTCGCCGGATTTTGTTAAGGAAGCCCTGGAGAAAGAAGTTGCCAGCCGGGAAGCTCAGAAAGGGCCTACCCTTGATTTTGAATTGGAAGACCCCGACTCAGCCGTTTCCCCTTACCAGAGGGTACCTTTCTATGTCGGGTCTCGTAATTCCCAGGCTCGGCGGATCCTCAGCGGGGCTGTGCAGGATATAGATGGCACTCTTGCGGCCAGTGTTGAGATGACCAAAGACAAAGCTGCAACGCCGCCATGGCCGAACACAAGAGTCGCGCTTGGCCAGCGGCTTTTCAGCGATGAGGACTTAAAAGAATGGATTCAGAAAGTGCGGAGATCCGAGGGTGAAGACAAAGAAGAGCTTCTGGCGGGGATCCCCATGCCGGTACTCGGCGATGACGTTGTGTTCATTCAGTATGTCGATAGAATTGGCGCTACCTCTGCGCACGTTGCCACAGAAACGTTCAGGCATCAGGAACTGGCCGAATTTGTTGAAGAGAAAGAGATGGAAATCCCCGAGTCGAGCGGCGATAAGTTTCTGGAAATGGGGCCTGTCGTCCGCCTTGTCGACCCTGAGACGGCTATACTTCGTCAGAAACAAGAGCGTGAAGAAGTTTACAACCGTCTGATGGGCCAGAGACGTGTTCTTTACCAGGACATGCTCAGTTTTCTGCAGGATCGTCGTGCCGATCTTTCCCGTCGCCTCGAACTTGCCAGGGAAGAGCGGCGTGCTAAAGGCAAGACCGAAGGCGAAGACGCTGGTGCGGAGCAACCCGGTATAGAGGAAACGGCACCAGAAACGGCGGGGGCTAGTGTGATGGCCACCTCAGGAGAACTCTCCGAAACCACAGTTCTGACGGATGTAGAACTTCTGCAGCAGCGTCTGGCAGATATTACCCTCGATGCGAAAGCGGTGGAGAAAAAAGTAGCCTATTATCGACAGTTTGAAATTCCAGACGGTGAAATCCAACCGTCTCAAGAATCAGGTTCAGGTGCTGGAGAGGGACTGGAAGAAGAGGAAGGACCAGTTTATCTGCAGAAAATTATCCCCGGTTATCCAATCCGTGTTTGGGTTACAGATCCAGCTCTGCAACAACAGGGAAATTGCACTGTTGTGGCCCGCTCTTTCTTGCACGGGTTGCGGGGAAGAAAAGAATACGTAGCGAGGTCGCGTCAGGTGGAAAATCGCCAGAGCGGTGAAACGATGGAAGTGCTGGAAGTCATAATACCGACCGCCCTGAAAGCGAGCGGAGAAGAACTGCCGGTGTCGTGGGGCGGGACCGTCCATTTAAGTTATGAAGACCCCAAACAAGAACGCCCGAAGAATCAACTCCGGCAATCGTTCGTTACATTTGCGTCGAACGGAGAACTCAATATCACGCAAAAGAATTTCGTCGATCCTCCGGAAACCCTCCGCGTCGGAGAAACGGTCCATCTCGTTGTGCGAGATCTTGATCGGGATACGACGTTCGAGAAAGATAGCGTTCTTGTTGAGGCAAAAAGCAGTGAGGGCGATTCGGTTATGACGACTCTTGAAGAAACGGCCAGGCGTTCAGGCGAGTTCCGGGGCCAGATTGAGACGGAGCCAGGTGATGCGAATCCGAACGATGCGGTTCTGCAATGTTCTTATGGAGGGAGCCTGAGCGTTGATTACAAGGATTATATCAACCTCGGCCGGGAATCCGCTCCGGAGAAACCCGAGAGGCGAAAAGCCAGCCTTGCGGAGGAAGCCGAAGAAGAGCAGAAAACCTGCGTGACGGTTTCGGTGGAGAAAACCGACCGTGGCCTGCGAAAAGTCCGGGCCAGGGCTTCGCTGCTGCCGGGGTCGGACGGAGAAGTGAAACTGTTTGCCCGAAATCTCAAACGCGGTCGGCTCGAGAAAGAGACACTGTTCAACTCGGGTTATGCCCACTACATGCTCGGGAAGAATTTTGCGAAACTCGGTTCCATGAATAGAGCCAACGAGGTCTTTTCACGCGCCCAGGACAACTTCGAGGAACTTATCCGACGGTATCCCTCTCATGATGAGGTGGCGCACGCAACGTTCTACCTTGGAAATATC
>JAGXLK010000218.1 GCA_018334735.1 Planctomycetota bacterium
CGTGGGCGCGATCCCATGGATGCGATCGTGGTTCTTTGCCGGATTTGTGGTCAGTGTGGGGCGGCCCATTCCCGGGCGTCGGCCGGTTCTCTCGCCGATGCGTTCGGCGTTGAGCCACCCAAGAACGGTTTTCTTGCGGCGACAGTCATACAGGCGGCGGAATTTATTCTGAGCCATATGGCGCACTTCTATTTTTCCTTTGCGCCGGATCTCTGTGGTCTCCCGGAACAGGAGGACCTCGAGGAACGGTTCGAACCCGTCCGGGGAAGTTCCTTTCGCCAGGCCGTCAAAGTCCGACGGACCCTGCTCGGGCTGATGGGGCTGTTTGCCGGGAAATGGCCCAATACTCTCGCCATCCAGCCCGGTGGCGTCACGCGTCCTCTGACGGAAGGAGAACTCATCCGCTCAAAAGGGATTCTCGCCGAGTTTCAACGCGGGGTTGAAGGTAGTTTGCTGCGCGGTCGACTCGATGATTGGCTCGCTAATACCTGCTTTGAAGATGTTGAACGATGGTTGGAAACGGACGATCATTCCGAAAGCGATCTCGGTCTGCTGATCCGGCGAGGAATGGACAATGGTTTGACGGAGATCGGCAAAGGCCCGGCCCGGTTTCTATCGACCGGTTGTCTCGAATTGGGCCGGGGCGAAAGCTGGCTCAGAGCGGGATACCGAGACGAAGATATTCGAGATCTGGAGGCGACGGCGATCACCGAGGATGTGGCATTTTCGTGGTTTGATTCCGGTGGAAAACACCCCTCAGAGCAGGGCACAACTCCCGCTCCGGACAAAAAAAAGGCCTACAGCTGGGCCAAAGCTCCCAGATACAAAGGAAAATCGGTGGAAGTCGGACCGCTCGCACGGATGGTGATCGACGGCGACCCTCTGGCCCTGGACTTGAACGAGAAGTTTGGGCCCTCCGTTTTGACGAGAAGCGTGATGCGAGTCCATGAGATGTTACGGCTCATGAAAGCTATGGAAAGCTGGATTGAAGAAATCGATCCCGAACGACCGTTCTGCCGCAGCGCCGACGTATCCGGGATGGGCGAGGGTTGTGCTTTGACGGGAGCCCCCAGGGGCGTGCTCGGGCACTGGCTTCGGGTCGAAAAAGGACGGATACGCAACTATCAGGTGGTCACGCCGACCAGCTGGAACCTCTCGCCAAGGGATTCGAACGACCACCCCGGACCTCTGGAAGAAGCCCTGGTGGGCACTCCGGTGGAGGATCCCGAGGAAGCCACAAACGTTGCGCTGGTGGTGCGCTCGTATGATCCCTGTCTTTACTGCAGTGTTCACTGAGCGAGGATTTTAATGCCGAACAAGGTATCTCAATGGGAAGCGCAGGAAAGTGTCTGGGTGCAGATTATCCAGCAGATGGAGGAGTTGTATGCCGAGCTGGCGGATTCTCAAGCGGAAATTGAACGACATGCCGAAGAACTCAGAGATGCCAAAAAACTTGTCGATAATATCATCCGTAGCATGAGCGATGTGCTGATCGCAGTCGATTCCTCCGGGACCATCACTCTGGTGAACGAGGCCGTCGACCGGTTGTTCGGTTTTTCCGAGGAAGAGTTGGAAGGAGCAACTCTGGCAAAACTTCTTCCGGGGGAAGCGCAAAAGCAGAAATGGAGCTGGTCCCGGCTCAGCCGCAGGATCCGAAAAAGCGGTTCGTTGCGCGAGGTGGAAACGCGCTGGCAGGCCCGGCGCGGAAACCTCATACCCGTGGGGGTCACGGTGTCTGCCCTGAGGGACGAATGGGAGGAAGTTGCCGGGGCGGTGCTTGTGGTTCGGGATCTGAGGGAGCGCAAACGCCGGATAGCTGAGGCCCAGGCCGCCACCGCCGCCGCCCGTGAAAAAGCCAGGGAACTTGAAGAAGCAAACGAAAACCTGAAACGACTTCAGGACGAACTCGTCCAGGCTGCCAAAATGAGTTCTCTTGGCCGGCTGGCTGCCGGGGTGGCTCATGAACTCAATAATCCCCTGGGCGGCATTATGCTCTACAGCGACCTGCTGCTGGAAGATATTCCAAAAGGGGATACCCGGCGCCCCACGGTCGAGAAGATCGCCGACCAGACCAGTCGTTGCCGCAGTATTGTGCAGGACCTGCTGGAATTCTCTCGACCTGCCCAGGCTGCCTCCCGACCCGTCGATATCAATTCCTTGCTTGAGGAAGCCGTGAATATCCTCGAAGGACAACAGGTGTTCCACAATGTCTCAAGCCACTGGAAACTGGCCGAGGAAATCCCCTCGCTGACCGGGGATCCCGACCGGCTCCGACAGGCGTTCCTTAACATAGTCCTGAATGCCGTCGAAGCGATGGAAGGAAAGGGAGAACTGTATCTCCGGACAAGCGTCAAGGATGGCAAAGTGACGATCGAAATCCAGGATTCAGGCTGTGGTCTCACCGAAGAGCAACAGGAACATCTTTTTGAGCCGTTCTACACGACAAAAGAGACGGGAACGGGGCTCGGATTACCGGTCACCTACGGGATAATCGAACGACATGGCGGGGAAATCGAAGCCGAAAGTGAAAAAGGTCAGGGTGCAACTTTTCGAATCAGCCTCCCCCTGACCGAGGAGGGCGAAAGGGATGAATGAAGGCGGCAGAGTGCTCGTTGTCGATGACGAAGAAGTTATCCGGGATAGCTGCCGGGAAGTGCTCGAGCGCGAGGGGCTCAGTGTGGCAGAAGCCGAAAATGCACCCGCAGCTCTCGACGTTCTCGACCAGGAGAGATGGGACGTGGTGCTTCTCGACCTGAAAATGCCCGGGGTCAGCGGTCTGGAAGCCCTTAAAAAAATCAAAAATCGTGATAGCGAACCCGTAGTAATTGTCATTACCGGCTACCCGAGCGTCCAGACCGCCGTGGAAGCGATGAAGTGGGGAGCGATGGATTATCTGACCAAACCGTTTGATTGCGAAAAGCTTACGGCGACGGTCGGTCGGGCACTGGCACGCCGAGACCTGGAGTTGAGCAGCTATCCCGGAGAAAGAGGCGCGGAAGATCAATCCCCGAGCGGCTCCATGCTTGTGGGGGAAACACCCCAGATCAAAGAGATCCGCTCCCTGATCAAACAGGTGGCGGAGACAGAAAGTACCATTCTGATTATGGGGGAAAGCGGGACCGGGAAAGAAGTGGTCGCGCGAATGCTCCACCAGCAAAGCGCCCGGGACGATGAGCCTTTCGTGGTCGTTGACTGCACAACGCTGGTAGACTCACTGGTGGAAAATGAACTGTTCGGCCACGTCAAAGGGTCGTTCACCGGAGCCTCGGAAACGAGACGTGGGCGATTCGAGATGGCCGAGGACGGCACGCTGTTTCTGGACGAAGTGGGCTCAATCGACAAAGGGTTACAGTCGAAATTGCTGCGCGCAATTGAACGAGGAGAAATCGTGCGGGTCGGGTCGAACGAAGCCCTCCACGTCGACGTCCGTGTCATCGCGGCCTCCAATACCGACCTTGCGCGCGCCGTGGAGGATGGTGAGTTCCGCGAAGATCTCTACTATCGCCTGAGCGTCGTTCCGATTGTGCTCCCGCCGCTGCGTCAGAGGAAAGAGGATATCCCGCTGCTGGCCCGCCATTTTCTCAAACTCCACGCCGAGAATCGCAACCGGAATGTGCGGCGCATCACCGACGAGGCCATGGACGTTCTGACAGCGCATGATTGGCCGGGAAACGTGCGCGAACTCTCCAATGCCATCGAACGGGCCGTGGTGCTTGCGGAAGGGGAAGAGATCGTCCCCGAACTGCTTCTCCATTACGGGTTTACCTACAGTCCCGACCGCGTTCGGAGTGACGCGGATGTGCCGACACTTGAAGAACTGGAAGAGCGGCATATCCGCCGCGTTCTCCGCCGCACCGGCGGCAACAAAACACGCGCGGCCGAACTTCTCGGAATCGACCGTAAGACGATCTACCGGAAACTTCAGCAGTTTGAAGAAGAGGAATCGGGCTGAGGGGGCAGACGGGAAATACGGCGTCGGGGATTTTGACGCCCGAGGCGGACAGACTCGGTTGCAAGGGCAAACCGCTGAGCGCTTGCGTTTGTCGAGTACTTCGATTTCAAACCGCGGCGCGAGGAATACATGAGGGAGGCGTTGAAATGACAGAGGATATCGATGTCGAGCGGATCCAGCAGTTGATCAGTTCCATGCGGGAGTCCGTCAGCATGCTATGCGAACTGGCGGAGCTGGAGAAAGGGGAATTTAATGGGGATCGGCACAAGCAGAGCAGCGCAGCCTCAGAGCTTCTTACCCGCTGGAAACTGGATGATACCAGAGTGTGATCTTTCCGGGCTGAAGCTCCCCTCTGGTCCTGCGCACGATGGAGGGCTGCGCCCGCCCGGTGCGGCGTGGAGTTGCGAATCGTTTCCCCGCCGACAGGTGGTCGACGGAGAAGCCAACCGACGGATCACAGTTCCATCCGCAGTTTATGGACGTAAAAGCGGGGCAGCGCGCCTCGGGAGCCGGGGCATTTTGCCCCGATCTGGGGTCGTGGTCGCCGGAGACGTTGTCGGCTTTCGGAAACCGTGGCCCGGCTGAACTCCAGGCAGCTAGCTCTTCGAGAGATGTCTGTGCGGCGCGATAGCAGAAGCCTGGCTTTATGATGTAAGTAATTTTCGAACAAGGGATTAGCAGCCCCCACCACGCTGCGCAATCCGGCAAAAACCGAAAAGATTTCCCGCCCGTCGGGCTGCCGAGCCTCTCCATAACAGCCTTTTCGATTCTATTTCGGAACCCCCTGGCGTGGATTTTGCAATACCTGTTTGCCAGCTTGATATGTGTTGGATTCTTTCGAGCAATCAGGTGAGCCGCTGAGGGGAAAGAATGAGCGACAATCGAAGTAAAATACTCGTCGTGGACGACGATGAGGACTATCAGGCCGCGGTAAGGAAGATTCTGGAGGACGCGGGCTACGAGGTCGTTTCTGCTTTCAATAAACAGGAGGGGCTGGAATCGCTGCACACCGATGATCCCGACCTTCTCATCCTGGACATCATGATGGATAAAAGCACTGACGGGTTCTTTTTCCTCTATGAGATGGGGGAAGAGGAAGGAATGGAGAGGCCCCCCGTGCTGTCGGTCAGCGTAATAGAGGAAGAAACAGGAATGGATTTCTCTCCGACTTCCGATGAGGATTATTTTCCCGCCGACGATTTTCTGAGCAAACCAGTGGATCCCGAAGAACTCATCTCCCGAGTCGAAAAGTTGCTGTCCCGGTGAAATTGTGATCGGATTGCGCAGGAACAACGAGTGAGCAAATATGCTGACGGTTCTTGAATCAATGGGCGATATAAACCAGTCAATCGAAACCCCGGTACAAACGGCGATCCCGCGCGACGAAGACAAGAAGCCGGGTCGTAAGGTACTTGTGGTGGATGACGATCAGGCGATGCTGGATTCCTGCTCGCAGGTTCTCGAGCGAGAGGGATTCGATGT
>JAGXLK010000219.1 GCA_018334735.1 Planctomycetota bacterium
ACTTCGGTGCCATAATCCACATACACCTGCGCTTCGTCTCCCGTTTCTACATCAATCTCCCGCCGGACCCGATATATTGTCTGAGGACCATCCTCTTCGGTAAGTGAATTATGTATTGAAATCCCAACGTCGGACCACTCGTCGTCCGGCCCTTCCGGATCAATACGCGACCAGTAAATCCCAACTCGGGCTCTGCCACCTCGGCTCGCAGACGTATCCGTGTTCTCGTCCATGGTACTGAAAATCGCGGAAGCCAACGAAAATCCCTGTGGTATACCAACCTCCCAGAAAAATGAGGTTATCACTGCGCCAGCACCTAAGATCTCCGCCAAATAATTTTCACCAGGACCAGGTTGATCGAGTTCCACGCGTGCCTCTGCGCCGCGATAGTAGCGGTAGCACAACTCGATCGTCGCTCCGGTTTTTGATAGATCCATTGCTGTCTCTTGGGATGCAAGAACATCTTTCAGGGCAGCGTGTCTGGTTCGGTCCAACTCATCAGGTTCGTCCCTCCCATTCTTGCCGCCGTATGAGATGGCGACCTGTGCTCCTTCACGTTTTCCAAGATTCTTGGTGACAACGACTGGCGTATAAGGGGGATCTTCGTTTTCGTCAATGCCATCCTCAATAAGGTATATCTGCGCTGTGGACAATTCATCGCCGTCCACGGCAGTAATAGCTTCAAACATCTTTCCGCTACCCACCTCTCTCCTCTCGATCAGTTCAGTGTTGCCCTCTCCGGTGGCCTTCTTTTTTTCATAGTATTTCTCATATGTGGGAACGGTCACCCCAAACCACATATGTCGCTCGTTTTTTTCGCCAACCATTCGGGTTACATTTGACGGTTCGTACTTGTAATACTGCCACCAATTGGGGATACCGCCTGTGGGCATCGTTTCATGAACAATTCCTCGCGTGCCTTCGGTTTGACGCACAGGATCGACTTCGATTACTGACCTCTCATCCAACGGGTGTATCCCATCACTCGGTCCAATTGCAATGTCCATCGCAGGAACATTCGCGTCCGCATAAAAACGCAGGCGACCACCCTCTGCAGGTGTGGAGGTCTCGTTTGCAGACGAGACCGTGCACTTTCCTAGTGTCACTTCGGCTCTGAAGGAAGCTTGCCCAGAACGATGGGTAGAACCGGCGGAGACATTTTCGTACGCCCCCGATCCTACATAACACTCATACGTATAGCCATTATGCACTTCGTCATACTCTGACAATAGTTTCAAAGCACCGTCATTATTAACGCCGACAGTCCGTTTCACACCGTCGGAAGTACCGAACGTCCTTTCGAACTGTTCAGAGCCATTAACATAGAAACTGATCTGGACATCGCTCAAGCTACATTCGGCTCCATCCAAGCCTATCAATTTAAACCGGATGGGCGTAGCATAATCAGCATCTGCAAACAGGTAGTCCGGCACCTGGGTTATCTCCACCTTCACCACCGTCACCTGTACTGTGTCCTTAACCGCCGGATCCGTGCCATCGTAGCTCAGGGTTATCTCACCGGCCCGGCCGGGCTCCAGACCTTCCACATACACTGCGGCCTCACTGTCACTGCCCAGCAGAGTTTTAAGCTCCTCCCGCGCGTCTTCCTCCGACAGATCCCACTCGGCCGCCAGGGGCGTGGCGTCGCTCTCCGGGAGCAGCTGACCGGTCTTGGTCCTTCGATCCCAAATCGCGATTTTGGCGTTGGGGATGCTCAGTCTCACCGTGCCTTCCTCGCTCGCACTATTGATAAAGAAGCAGCTGAAAGCAAAAGCGACCAAGACTTTCTCACCACGAAAAACGTGAATTCCCCTCAGAGGCGCACATTCTTTAATCTGTTCACCAGCTCCCGTCCATTTCCGCAGATTACGGACCGCTGAAGCGGCCCACTACGAGCACGTTTCAGTAATTTCCACGTTCCCCCGGTCAACGCAAGCCTCGAAACCGCCGTCAGGTTCGTAGTGAGTTCCTTCAGCGGCTCGGCCGTTTGCCGTGGCGGTAGTCTTGTTACCATGTAGAAGAGGCTCCTTGAGCTCCATAACCGTGGGCGCAGGAGATTCCACTCTGGGAACCAGCTCTCGCACCTTCGGAGCCGTCCGTGTCCTTTTAACCGTGCGGCGAGCGCACTCTACCCAATCCGTTTCCCCGTTCACTCTATCCAATTTGTTACTCCGTTCACTCAATCCAGTTCGTTTCTCAGTTCACTCTAAACCGCCTCACTCCTCCAGCGGCTGCACCTCCAGCGTCTTCCCCGCATCGGATTTTTTGACGGTGATCTTGCCGATGAGGTTATCGTCTACCGCCCGTCCATTGTCCACAAGGTATCGGGCTGATATCCAGTACTGTCCCGGAATCAAGTGAAAGGCTACCCCTTCACCCGTTTTGGTATGCCGCGCTACGCGGGTCCAACTGACGGGCACAGGATCGTCGCGTTCTATCTTCAAGCCTATCGCCTGCAGATTCGGCTTTATGGCTTGCTCTGGAAGGCGAAATTCAAAGCCCCTGAGATCTTCTTTATTCATTGTAATGTCAGCATCTCTCGGTAAGACCAATCTGCGCTTGGAGACAGAACGAATATACATCCAACACTGGCCCTTTTGCTCGGTTACCCGGCTTATCCGTAACATGCCACCGATGGTCTTTGTTTTCAGGGAAAATCTAGCTTTTGCTGGCCCTTGGGCTTCCTTCACCATCCTTTCCACCCACTCACCGCTTCCCACCTCCGAATAATAAACCAGTAACTGCTTCGGTGGGCAAGGGAGCGGTGTTGTAATTTTGCCCTCCAGAGGTTTTAGAGAGCTCGTTACATACCAATCCCCTTCAGCCACAGGGTTTTCAATTGGAAGGGTAATACAATAGGTCCTGCCCCGCGGAATATGTTCCGGTATTTCAATAACATTCTGATACCACTCTCCCTCCGCAGATGTTTCAGCGCCGACCAGGTATTGAAGCGCATACTGCCGGCCGAACCGCCACAGCGTTTGCATCGAATACTTGCCAGGGGGCGCCGCGCCGGAGACGTACGTATGTCCTCTCACGTTGTGGCTGCCGCGAATATCATCATCGTGCTGTTGAATCGTATGGCCGTTCTGCCAACTGTTGATATAGAGACTTTCTACGTAGGGAAGCGAATCATGCTCTGAACCCTCCGGCCACCTGAAACGTAGTTCAACCATAGCCACATCCGTCGGCACCCCCAGGGGGATCTCAATCCGGACGCCTTCTTCGCTGAACTCGCTGACGCATTTTACGTACTCATCACCCTCTATATCATCTGTATCTATTTCCACATCCGGGAAATAACCTTCCGGAAGCAATTGCCCTTTTTCTGGTTTTTTTCGATCGCGAATAGTTTCCGGTTCGTCCATTTTATCACTGGTCTGAATCTCTTTGAATCCATCTTCTGTGCTCCGATCCTTTTTGGCTTTTTCCTTTCCATCAAACCCCCTCCAATATATGATCCCTGCCACGGCAAGTAGAATCCCTGCGATAATTGCAGCTTTTTTTTTCATCTTTCAACCTCGGATGCGTGAAAAAACGCTATTATGGTCCGCAAAACACCAAACCGGCCCTTTCAGTCTTGCTGCAATGTATACCAAACCTGCATGTTCTCGCTTTCCTTCAGGCGAGCAAAAGCATGACCTCGGGCGGGCGTTTCTCTCCAGCTCGTCCACCCGTTTGCCCTTAGCTGTAGTTCGACGGCGAAATCGGCATAGATCTGAGCTTCATCACCGACTCGAACGTCAAAAGACTTATATACATGAAGACTCTTGATGTTCTTGTCGTAATTGGGAGCTCCGTCTGTTTTCTTCACGTAAATCGTTTTTCCTATTTCAGAAAAACCGCGACCGCGTGGACTCAATCGAGAATAGTACGTGCCAAGGGATACTTGTCCACCGCCATCATGCTCCGTATCTACCGACTTGTCCATCTTTTCACACAATGCGGCTGCCAACGTAAGCAGCTGCGGGACACCGGTCTCCCAGAAAAAAGATGTTACTATCGCCCCGGCCTCCATTAACTCCGCAACAGATGTTTGCGGTTCTTTGTTCTGATCAATTTTCATTCTCAGATGAGCCCCGCCGTCAACGTAATTCAGCTTGATTTTGCCTTTATTCTTGCTGAGATCCATCGGCAATTCTCCGTCGCTCAACAAACCGTCCGGGAAATGTTCTGGCTCTTTCGCACCATAAGAAATGCAAAGACGCGCACCTTCCCGTCTTCCGATGTTTTTGCTACAAATAATGGGATGATAACCTTTACCCCAACCGATGTTCCCGGGTAATTGAACCAGTTCGGATTCCGCAATATGTTCTTCGTCTATGTGTATTGTGTTTGCAAAAATATTTCCTGAATCGACTTCGTTTGTGCTATCAATAATTACTTGGCCGGCCTCATTCGTGTGCGCACTAAAAGCTTGTTCTGAATACTGCGGCCACTCAGGGTAAACCCAACAAGGCCGCTCGCACTCGGGTTCCTCACCAGTTGATGTTTCTTTTACCACCCACCGTGTTCCCACAGACGGGAAGCTTTCCCAGTACCTGTATTCGAAACGCTTTACGGCCTCTGTCCGCTTGATTGCGTTGCAATTAAACAGAGCATCTTCGGGCAGAGGAGTGTGAGGTTGTTCCCCGAGAGCAATATCTGCCGCTGGTGCAGCTTTATCAGCAAACGCCGCTATACGAGGTCCTGCATTGAGAAGCCTGCCGTGCTCGTCGTATGTCTGATCATGTTCCGAGGGCGCAGATTCTGTGACAAAACGCACAGCCGCGCCATCGCCACAACCCATCCCCACCACCACCTCAAAATGCGCCCATTTTGTCGTGTGTTTGTCATCACCATCTTTG
The DNA here is from genome assembly GCA_018334735.1 of Planctomycetota bacterium. The sequence continues at coordinate 4,848 of JAGXLK010000219.1, forward strand.
GCGATCTCTCCTATAGCCCGAAATCTGCTACTGGGAACGTAGACCTCATAGCAATTCTTCTGACCTGAATCCCCATCACCAAGTATCTTGAGCTCTTTCTCAGCCTCCGGATACACCCGGCAGATGCGGCCCGTCGGGTCACTGCTGGTCGGGGCCAGATTGTTCGTCGTGAAACGCAGGGGCTCCTCCTGGCTTCCGTCACCGTCGGCGGCGTAGAAACGCACCTTCACCGAACCGTTCTGGATTAGCGGCTCTATCTCTTCAAACGTCACTGTGTCCGATCCCGCTCCTATCTCGAACCGCACCGGCGTGGCGTAGCGGGCGTTGGCGAACAGGTAATCCGGTGCTTGGGTTATCTCCACCTTCACCACCGTCACCCGGACTTTGTCCTGAAATGAAAGACCGGTGTCCTTGTATTTGAGGACTATCTCTCCCGCTCGGCCGAGCCGGCAGCCTTCCACGTAGAGGTCAGAAGCGGCGAGCGTCCTGAACGCTTCCCGCTCGGAGCTTAAATCCCACTGGCGCGCCGTCAGCTCTTCGCTCTTTCTATCGTCTTTCCACACCTTGATCCCCTCCGGC
>JAGXLK010000220.1 GCA_018334735.1 Planctomycetota bacterium
TGGTAACATACAGCACGGGCGTTCGACGTCCTTCTCCCCGGCTATTTTCCTTTCACAACTCTGCACTCAGGAACTCAAGGTCGATTGCGTTTATGGCAAGGTTAAAGAGGTGGCTCTGGTTCCCCAGCACGTCCAGCGTAGCTGTATGATGTCGAGAATTGATGCCTCTGAAGCCTATCAGGTTGGTGCCGCGTGTATTGAAGCGCTTGAATCCGGGGAAAACCTCAAGTCAGTCATTCTCGAGCGTAGCGCGGGCTACACGGTGACCGGCCTGACTGACGTTCAGAACATTGCTGCCAGGGAGGAGACGGTTCCATTGGACTACATCAAAAATCTTGCTGGACCCACTCAGGAGTTCATTGATGAATATATCTATCTCATTGGTGGTCCGGCAGCAATCCCGCATTACTCTTTGAGGCGATTTGAAAACGTACCGGTGCCCGAAGCCATCAAAGACAAGCCTTATTTCCGCGCCGAATAACAAAAGGGGATGTTACTGAGCGGGAGCTTCTCTGCAGCTAAACGTTTGAGCCGGGCATCAAAATCCCGGTTCCGTTCTTCGGAGACATTACTCGGTTTCCGTGGCTTTTTGCGGCTCGACTCCAACCACTTCCTTGATGTCGGGGATTTCCTCCTTGAGTTTGCCTTCCACGCCCCGTTTGATGGTCATTTGAGCCATAGGACACCCCCTGCATGCCCCACTCAGGATTACCTTCACCGTGCCATCCTCCGTTACCTCGACAAGCTCACAATCTCCGCCATGCGTTTGCAGAGCCGGCCGAATTTGGTTCGCGATTATCTCTTTGACTTTTTCCGCATCGATCATCAATCGCTCCTTTTAAACAAATATACTCAACGGTCAAGCAGAACAATGTAGACAATATCCAGCGTGACGGTTCCGCGAAGAGAATTCAAGCGAAAGTCATTTCGTTCCGCTCACGGCATTGACCCTGCGCATAGCTTCGAGCAGTTCTGTGGGACCAACGTATCCCAAAATCTGTCTGCTCTCTTTCGGATCATCCCCGATAGGCACAAACACCAGGGTAGGAAATCCTCCAACGTCATAAGTTTTCACTAATTGTTGGATCACTTTGTTTTCAAAATCTGTGGCGTCAATTTTGACGCAAACAAAACGGTCTGATTCCGCAACAACCTGTTTGTCAGTAAAACTTTTCGATTCCAGCTTCCGGCAGGACGCGCAGCGTTTCTGGCTGAAATAGATCATCATTGGCTTTTTAAGCTTTTTTGCTTTAGCGGTTGCCCGGGAAAGATCCGCCTCCCAATCGATTGCGAGCCTCTGGCCGCCAGTACCAGAATTGGCCTGGACAAACCAGAAAGCAGCCCCAAGAAGAATAATTAAACCCACGAATTTGCGTGCTCTTTCATGAAATTTGCTTTCCGGTGTGAGCCGGTCAAAGGCGCCCACAAACACGCTCATTGCCAGAAGGTAGATGGCAATGAGCGATCGTACAATCAGATCGCTGAATACTGCCGATTTGGCGAAAAAGTAAATCGCTGCGCCAATTAGACCCCAACCGAAGATTTTTGTGATTGTGGTTTGCCACGCTCCGGATTTTGGTAACGACGACAGTAGACCGCTGAATGTGCCCGCAATGATCAACGGAACCCCCATGCCCCAGGCAATGGCGAAAAAGCTCAAGAAACCCAGTAACCAGTCCCCTGACTCGCGCACCAGAATGAGTGCTCCGAGTATCACAGGAGCAGCGCAGGGCGTGAGCACTACGCCGCTGACAGCGCCCAGCAATAAAAGCCCCACCAGCCCCCATCGTCCGCGAAGCCATTGCTGGAGGCGAGACACAGTTGAACTCTGGAGCTGTATGTTAAATGCACCGAACATTGCCGCAGCCAGAACTACAAATATTACGGTTAAAAACAGGTAGACCCAGGCGTTCTGAAAAACTGTACCGAAGGCCTGATCCACCGCAGCAGCAATGAGCCCGAGGGTCGCGTACGTGATCGATATGCCGAGAACGTAAACGAGCGATCGTAGAAAGCCGCTCAGTTTGCGATCTGTCGAAGCCGCGCCAATCAGAGTGACCGTTACAGGTATCATAGGATAAACGCAGGGTGTTAGTGAGAGCAGAAGACCCGCAACGAAACCGAGGGCCAAGGCGACCAGAACGCCGCCTTCGCTGATTGTTTTTGCGTACCAGTCGACGCTGTATTGGCTGATTTCGTCCTGTTTGGGACCAGCCGACTCTGCAATGGAGGGAACTGGAACGGGCTCCGAGTCACGCGATAAGACTTGCAAATTCAGCACGATGCTTTTTTTAGAGGGACGGTAACAAACTGTCTCCCTGCATGCCTGGTAATCTACATTCACAATGAGTTCATATTTCCCGGCGACAGAATTCTCCCCGATCCGGAGCAAATTTTTTAGCACGGTTTCTCCACCGTAATAGTCGGTGATTTCGTCCGTAGAACGGGCTTTCTCGCCCTGTGATATTCCAAGGGGGCCTTGCTCCGAAGTCACCGTTAGTTTGTCTGGATTGCGAGTTTGGACGGTAATGGCAAAGCGTTCTTTGTCAGCGTAAACGCGGCTTCCTTCCGAGATATCCAGGTGGGTGACGAGTATTACACGATGTCCCGGGACCTGTTTGGCCGGTTTTAATTCAGCCGATAACTGGACCTTTGCTTCCCTGAGACCACCGATTGCCCCCTCCCCTCTCAGAAAATCCGCCCCGCCGGGTTGGGCCGCTCTGAGCGATCCCATGATTAGACACACGATTGTCACGCTGCCAAAAATTGCACAGACAAATTTCTCCGATAATGATTTCTGCGGGATAGCGGAGTCTCCGTTTTCCGTTCGGTTACCATGCAGCAAGTTCACCAACAATTTCCTCCACAAGGTCCTTGACTGTCACGGCCCCGATCACTTCACCTTCACTTTTCACGATTGCCATTTGTTGGTGTGCCCGTTGCAGAATATAGAGAGCTTCTCCAACCGATAGTTTCTCATTGAGGTAGACCGGAGGACGACTCAAGGACTGCATGTCCGCCTGGTCTTCATCGGCACACAGTACGTCAATGACGTTTATGATACCAGTAACATTTGAGCGTTTTTCTGCGTAAACGGGGAAACGTGAGAATCGATGCTCCCGCATTATCTTCTGCAGTTTTTCAAAAGTGCTTGATTCTGGAATCATTGCAACTTCATCCAGGGGCACCATGGCAGCGGAAAGTTCCAGTGATTTTACTCTCAACACATTTTCTGCCATCCGATGCTGATAGGGGGACAACACGCCCAGAGAGGCACCTTCGCTCAGGAAAAAACGCAATTTATCGGGAGTAAACTGGTCGGTTCTTTCTCTCTTCTCGCCGAGAGCTTTTCGAACGATCCGCAGCGTGCTTCGCAGAACGGCAATCAGGGGGTAGAATACGAACTCGCAAAATCTCAGAAGAGAGGCCGCCTTATACATAAGCGTATCAGCGCGGCGCTGGTATAATGATTTCGGTATGATCTCTGCAAAAATCAGGAGTATTGGTGGCATGATCAGGCTGCTGTAAAGGTCCGCGCGATGGGTCACCCCTGATTCGTTCAGCAAACTACCACAGACCACGGTGGCACCATAGATCGTTATATTGTTGCCGATCAGTATCGCGCTGATTGCTACCTGTGGGCGGCGGATCAGTTTATGAAGTGAAGCCGCGCCCTTCCAGCCGTGAATCTTACGAAAACGCAAGCGGATACGATTCAGACAATAAAATCCGGTCTCACTGCCGCTGAAAAAGGCGCTGAGGAACACAAACAGGGCGATGAGCAAAACCTCAGTCATCGGGTCCTCCCACCGATTCGGCCCCAGCCTCGTGCAAACGCAAGATAACTGTTATGACACGGTGTCCTTTCACTGCTTCAACCTCAAATTCCAGATTCCCCAGTTCCACCTGGTCGCCGGGGCGCGGCAGACGCCCCAGGAGCGCCATCACCACCCCCCCTATTGTATCGACGGACAGTTCTGGCACATCCATTTCAAACGCCTCCTGCCAGTCTCGAATACTGAGATTTCCCCGAAGCCGGAACTCCCTTTCGCCGATTCGTTCGACAGGGTCGGGCTCTTCTGGGTCGAATTCGTCGCGGATTTCACCGACAATTTCTTCCAGAATATCTTCGATCGTTACAATACCTTCCACGGCTCCGTGCTCATCAACAATAAAAGCCATGCGGCTGTGTTCCTCGCGCATCTGCCGCAGAACTTGTTCTGTTGAGGTCGTTTCCGGCATGAAGGGCATTTCCCGTATGAGTTCACGCAAATTACTCCCCTCTTCGCGAAGCATGAAGTCCTTCGCATGAATGGCACCAAGCATATTGTCCATGCGACCTTCGTAGACGGGCATCAGGGTATGTTTGTATCTTGAGAACATTTCCTGAAGACCTTCCACTCCGGCATCAATGTTGTGAGCGGCCATTTCAACACGAGGGATCATAATCTCGCGTACAGGGACATCGGTCAAACTAACGACTTCGGCCATCATCTCGCCGACATCTTCCTCGACCACCCCCTCTTTTTCGCTCAAATCGATGAGCATGTCGAGTTCTTCAGACCGGATAAATGGATCGGGTTGCACGTGTCTTCCGAAAAGCGCTGAAATACGGCCGGTTAGTTTTTCAAGAAGGAAGATGGGAACAATGAAAACTTTTTGGAAAACCAGGAGCGGGTACGCTGCAAGAAGGCTGGCGGATCGCGCGAAAACAACGGCAAGATTTTTTGGGAACAGTTCACAAAACAGAATGACAAACAGAAGTGATGCAATACTCAGGCCGGCTGCCCCCGTCCCTGAAAGCGAGCTTTTGTAGTGAACGATTAAAAAGAAGGAAACGCTAAAAAAAACCACGTTGACCACCATATTGCCTAATAGCACCGTGGTCAGCAGCCTTTTGGGATTCCCCCGTAACTGTGCCACGATTCCCTTTGTCCCCGGTTTGCCCTCCATATGGCGCACAATTTGGGTGGGCAGGCTGAATAGTGCGGTCTCAGAGCCGCTGAAAAACATCGACAAAAGAGCCGATACTACCAGGACAAACAGTCGAATAATCAGGTGAGGATTGTGCACGTCCGCCTCGCTGGAGGGAAAACGAAGTTGTTACGAAAACTGCCGCTGGTCAGGATGATACCGAAAACCGGAATCGGATACACTGCGGTTTGGATTATCTTCCAAAACTGCGCAAAAGATTTCCGAAAGGCTGTAATATGAGCCGGTGAACTGAAAATCCAGCTGGTACGTCTCAAGGGTGTGTTCCAGCATTCACTCTCTCCAAGGGGCCACTAGTGGTCCGTTCCATTTGATTTTGGTGTTCAGAGCAATTCTGCCGAGGTCAGTTCGAGGCGCGGCGCCAAAGGTGACCCGGACGGGTCCCTGCGAAGCCGCAACGAAGAAATGGCCCGGCAGAATTGCTCCCTAC
>JAGXLK010000221.1 GCA_018334735.1 Planctomycetota bacterium
GAGAGAGGAAAGCGGACGGGCTCCTTCTGAACGACACTCTGCGAGAGATCGGAGGCCGGGGGCTGACCGTAGTAGCCGTCTTGACCGCAGCAGTTTTGTGGTGGGCCTTCAGCCCACTTTTTTCTCAATGCACACCAGTACCCCAGGGCTCCGACGACTTTCAGCCGTCTGCACCCCGGGCTATTATATGCTGCCCTTTCAGGGCAATGAACGGCAGGGCGGGCTCGGCGATAACCCCTTGCATCTGGATGGCATCCCGGATAGGTGGAGCCCCGGTGGGTTCGGGAGATCTGTCGACTGATAGTGCGCGTTCTGAACTCCCGCCTGCTTATGTGTCAAATCACGGAACGCGACAGAAAACAACGAGTCCCTTTGGTCCCTTTGGTCTCTTCCGTCCCTTCTCTCCGCAACCCATCGCCGGGGGGAGCCGCCGTTGGTCGTTCTGGTGTTTTGCCGTGAGACCTCTCGGTTTATGAGCCGCGTTCTGAACTCCAGCCTCCGGCTGAAGTCCAGTCCGCTCGCAGGGATTGAGACTCGAGTTCAGCTGAGCGCGCCAGCGGCGGGCGAAACTGGACTTGAGGCGGGCAAATGCCGGAAAATGCAAACACGTCTGGAAGTTCCAACAAACTCGACCGCCATGCGAGCGGCGACGCGATAGAAAAAGTTCTGGCCTCTGCCGGCGGCGCGGAGATTAGCTCACTACGGGCGTTCAACTCACCAGGTGCTCTCCATTGGCCCTGCGCCGATGGGGGCAACACAGTAGCAGAGTTGTGCCGGTGATACATAACGGTGTTTCCAACTCCCCTTTTAGCCCCGACGGGGCTTGCATGAGGCACCTTTCACGGCAGGAAACGGCAATCCGGAGTAGCGGGCGGCGGCCGCTTCCACAGGCTGGAGACTACTCCGCACGAGGCCATGGAGCCCAGGGTGGCTTGTGCTAGAGCCATTTGCGTTGATTGGAACTATTAGCTGTGCAGCAGTTGCGAAGAGGGCAAAAAACTATTTCCCCAAAAACGTGCTCTCAGGGGCGCCCCCCGTGGGGGATTCGATGGGACAGAGGTGCCTGCCATTTTAAATATCACTTGCACTGGCATACCCCTTTCAGGTAATCCACCGCGACTCGCGCCCCCCGTGGGGGATTCAATTTCCGGAAATATCAGTTTCACCGGCAGAGCTTACTAAGGACCCTGCAGCACCCCCGATGTAGTCTACCGCGACTCGCGGTCGCCGCACTCGAAAGGCTCAACGGCAAACCCGAAAAAGGCACAGTGCTTTGTGTGTTTCCCCACGCAACGAACCGCTGAAGCGGTCCACTACGAGGACGTTTCAGTGATTTGTACGTTCCCGGAGTTAACGCAAGCCCCGGAACCAGCGTCAGGTTCGTAGTGAGTCTCTTCAGAGACTTGTTGCGCTCTCCGAAAGGGTGCCTCATAGGAGCCCCGTGCTAAGGCGCCGTCAGCCGCCGGAGTTCGGGGTTCTGGGGCGAAAATAGAACGCGTCCCGAAACGGTGGCACTGACAAATTAAAAGCGGCGCTATCGCGCGCGCACTCCAAAGCCAGCGCGACGCGCTGGCAAGGTACCACCATACATACGTTGATTTTTGTTGCGTACTGCAGCACGAGACACTTCCCGCAACCCAGGGATGCCGGGAGATCTGTGGGCTGATGAGCCGCGTTCTGAATCCAGCATTCTGTTCCGGAGCTGATTCGCCTGTAAACTGTTTTCTCCCTTTTCCGAAGGAAAATTAAGGAATTTGCGCCCCGTTCGAGGGCAGAATCAGCCGGGATTTTCGTGGAATGCCCGGTTCTCGGGCAGAGAGCGCAAATTCCTTGCTCCCTCCCCCACTTGACAGTCTGTCCCCCATTTGAAAGAATAAATGTTTCCCGACCCTCAAGCTGGTCGGAGATGTTTTACGAACAACGTTTACCCACAGAGGTGAGAGGCCAATGGCTAAAGACCTGATTCAAATTCGGTGGCATGGCCGCGGTGGCCAGGGGGCAAAAACAGCGGCTGGTATGGTGGCAACAGTGGCCGTGAAAGACGGCCAAAATGCCCAGGCTGCCCCTGAGTACGGCGCCGAACGCGAAGGCGCGCCGATCAAAGCATACACCCGGATCAGCAGCGATCCCATTCGGGTTCATGATGCGATTTACTATCCGAGCGTCGTTCTCGTTCTCGACGACTCCTTGCTGGAGACCGAGAATGTTGAGGATGGTCTGGAAGAAGACGGCATCCTTCTGGTCAACACTAAAATGTCGCCTGAAGAAGTCCGAGAACAGCTCGGGCTCGAAGGTCGCACGATCTACACCATCGACGCCACCGGCATCGCGCTGGATGAAATCGGACGGCCGATCCCGAACACAGTTATGATCGGAGCTCTCGGAAAAGTGACCGGGACCCTGACTCCGGACGCTATCAAAAAGAGTATTCGCAAGAAATTCGAGGCGAAACTGAGCGAAGGCATGCTCGAAGGAAACATGCGTGCGGTCGAGCGGGCCTTCGAGGAGGTAAAGTCGGAGAATGAGTAAGAAAAAAGAGTTGTTACAAAAAGACGAGATGATTCCCGGTGCAATCGGGGAAGCCGGCACGATGTCGAAACTTTATACGGGCTCCTGGCGTACGTATGCGCCCCTGACCGATTACAGCAAATGTACGGATTGTCTGTTGTGTTGGATCAACTGTCCCGACAGCGCTATTAAGGTCAAAGACGGCGAGAAACTCGGCACGGACTTTCAGTACTGTAAAGGATGCGGAATCTGTGCCAAGGTGTGTCCGGTCGACTGCATCGAGATGAAACTCGACAGCGATATTACAGAAGAGGAAAAAGAGGCCGAAAAACCGCAAGAGAGGCCGGAGTAATGCCGGTTCGGAACCCAGCCGGTTAGAAAACCGATGTGATTTCGGCCAAGACATAAACCGATCAGAAAGGACGATTCAGCCATGGCGGAACGAGTGGCAAAAACGGGAAACGACTCGGCGGCTTACGCCCTCCGGCAGATCAACCCGGATGTGGTGGCGGCCTACCCGATCACGCCCCAAACGGAAATGATGCATAAGTTCGCCGAGTATGTGGCGGACGGAGATGTGGATACGGAGTTTGTCAGGGTTGAGAGCGAACACAGTGCCATGAGTGCGGTCGTGGGGGCTTCCCTGGCCGGCGCACGATGTTGCACAGCGACAGGTTCGGCAGGGCTCGCCCTGATGTGGGAAATCCTCTATGTGGCCGCCAGTTGCCGGTGTCCTATCGTCATGCCCGTGGTGAACCGGGCCCTCAGCGCGCCGATCAATATCCATTGCGATCACAGCGATTCGATGGGGGCGCGTGACACCGGCTGGATCCAGATCTACGGCGAAAACTGCCAGGAAGCCTACGATAACGTCCTTCAGGCCGTCCGAATCGCCGAACATGAAGACGTTAAACTCCCCGTTATGGCCACCCTCGACGGATTTATTCTGAGCCATACTCTCGAAGGTCTGACGGTCAACGATGACGAGGAGGTCCGGGATTTCATCGGCGATTATAACCCCGAATATTCGATGCTCGATGTGGATAACCCGCACACGTTCGGCATGTTCGCCCTCCAGAATTACTACTTCGAGTTCAAAAAGCAGCAGGTCGACGCGATGGAACGAGCGCTGGAGATCATTCCTCAGATCGGCAAAGAATACGGCGAAAAGTTCGGGCGCGAATACGGTCTTGTTGACCCTTATCGTTGCGAGGACGCCGAAGTGGTCATTGTGGGACTGGGTTCAACAATGGGAACAGCTAAAGAAGCGGCCGACCAGATCCGGGAAAAAGAAGGAATCCCGGCCGGCGTATTGAAAATCCGCTGTTTCCGGCCTTTCCCCACCGAAGCTATCAACAAGGTTCTGAATCAACCGGCCGTGATCGGGGTGATGGACCGCGCGGTCTCATTCGGTCTCGGAGGCCCGTTGTTCAACGAAATTCGATCCGCCCGCTACGGTGATTCCAAACCGCTGGTCAATTTCATCTACGGGCTCGGCGGACGTGACCTGAGTCTCGACGATGTCATGCAAACGTTCCGCGATCTGGCCGAGGTGAAGGAAAGCGGCGAAGCCGGCCCCCTCACGCGATACATCGGCGTGCGCGAATAAATCAAATACACTACCCGCAGTAAACGAGGAAACCTATGCCTACCACAAAGCTCAAAGAACTGGCAGATAAAGAGGAACTGCTCAGCGGCGGACACGCTGCATGTCCCGGGTGCGTCGGGCCTATTGTCCTGCGCCAGACGCTCCTGGCTGCCCAGCAGGATGATGTGATGATCGCCGGTAGCATCGCCACCGGATGCATGGAGGTGACCACAACGGTTTATCCGAACGCAGCCTGGAAAATCCCAATGGCACATAGCGCTTTCGAGAACTCCGCGTCTACCATCAGCGGTGTCGAAGCAGCCTACAGGTCCCTCAAAAAACAGGGCAAAATCGATAAAGATATCCGATTTATTGCCTTCGGAGGCGATGGCGGAACGTACGATATCGGTCTCCAGGCGCTTTCCGGCGCTCTGGAACGCGGACATAATTTCACCTATATCTGCTACGATAATGAAGCGTACATGAACACCGGTATCCAGCGTTCCGGCGGAACCCCAAAAGGTGCCCATACCACAACCGCCCAGGCGGGAAAGGTCAAATCCGGGAAAGAACAAGCCAAGAAAGATCTCACGGCTATCTGTGCGGCTCACGATATCCCCTACGCTGCCCAGGCATCGCCGCATCGGGCTCGGGACTACATGAAAAAAGTCCAGAAAGCCGTGGCTACGGACGGCCCGTGTTTCATCGCGGTGATCAGCCCGTGCCCTCGCGGCTGGCGTTACGAGCCCGAAGATAGCATCGAAATCTGTGAACTCGCCGTCAACACACACGTGTGGCCCGTCTACGAAATCGAAGACGGAAAGCTGAGTATCACCTACAAACCAAGCGAGAGAAAACAGAAACCGGTCCGAGAATGGCTCAAAAGCCAGGGACGTTTCAAACATCTGTTCCAGCCGAAAAACGAACACCTGATCGAAGAAATCGAGCAGGACGTCGAACGGAAATGGCAGCGTCTGCTCCAGCGTGAAAAATGCGATCAGGAGGCTGAAGAAGAGTAGACGCAACCGGCAGCAAAAGTACGGCCCCACTCCATTTCATCCCCTTACCACCGGGCTTGTCCCGGTGGAGCGATGCTTCTCGGGCTCCGAACATGAGGTACAGCCCCACCGACGCAAGGTCGGTGGTAGCTTTTTGGAGGGAGCAGACTCGGTAGTGCAAAGGTACAGCCCCACTGACACGAGTATGCGTTTAGCGTTGGTGCTGTCGGTAAGCCCGCGGAGCGGGCGTGGCAGACGTAGCCCGGGGCGAAATGAGGCCGCTGTTTTTGGCCGAACGAGCCCCGGGTTA
>JAGXLK010000222.1 GCA_018334735.1 Planctomycetota bacterium
GTGTGGTGACCGATATCGAGCGAAAACGAGGACGGACTGTTATCAGTGTCCAGGATCCGGAAACCGATTACGAGTCGGAACATAAAGTTCCCGCGGGTAAACACATGCGCGTCAACCGTGGCGATAATGTAACGGCCGGGGAAGCTCTTGTCGACGGACCACTTGTTCTGCAGGATATCCTGAGGATCAGCGGGGAAGAGGCTTTGCATCAGTACATGCTCAGGGAGATTCAGAATGTTTATCGTGCGCAGGACGTTACCATCAATGATAAGCATTTTGAAATCATCATTCGTGAAATGACGCGCCGTGTGCGCGTGAAATCTGCTGGTGATACTGAACTTCTGCCAGGTCGTCTTGTGGACAAGTTTGAGTTCCGCGACGTGAATCAGGCGGTCGTTGAGGAGGGTGGAGAACCGGCTACGGCCGAACCGGTTCTTTTGGGTATTACAAAAGCTGCGCTGCGGAGCGAGAGTTTTATCAGTGCGGCCTCATTCCAAAACACGACCCGGGTTCTCACCGAAGCCGCATTGGCCGGGCGAGTGGATCCTCTGCAAGGTTTGAAAGAAAACGTTATTCTCGGTCATTTGATTCCGGCCGGAACAGGTTTCCGGGAATTCGCCCGTGCGAATGTCGAACAGATCGAAGGACCGACCGAGGAACTTGAAGAACCGGGGGAATGACGATAAAATAACAAATCATGCCCCTCGGGCTACTTCTACACATTTAATATGAGATGGAGGTTGTGAAGCTGTGCCGACCATAAACCAGCTTGTTCGTAAAGGTCGTAAGAAAAAAAGCAAGAAAGAAAAATCTCCGGTTCTGGAGGGATGTCCTCAGAAACGCGGAGTTTGCCTCCACGTTACGACAAGAACGCCGAAAAAACCGAATTCCGCTTTGCGGAAAATTGCAAGGGTCCGCTTGAGTAACGGACGCGAGGTAACGGCTTATATTCCTGGTGAAGCTCATAACCTGCAGGAACATAATATCGTGCTGGTTAGAGGCGGGCGAGTGCGAGATTTGCCGGGAGTGCGGTACCATATCATCCGAGGTACACTGGATGCTATGGGAGTCGAAGGGCGAAAACGAAGCCGCTCCAAATACGGGGTGAAACAGTCGTAATATTTCTGATTTTAACTGCTGAGCATTGAAGAAGGGAAACGCCAAAATGGCGCTGAAGTATCGCAGCACTGAACGCTTTCTTAAACCAGACCCGGTCTACGGAAGCAAACTTATCAGTAAGTTTATTGGATGTCTTATGGGCGGCGGTAAAAGAAGCGCAGCCGAACGTATCGTTTATAAGGCCATGGATATTCTCGGGGAGCGCGTGGACGATGACGATCCACTCGAGGCTTTTGAAAAAGCAATCGACAACGTGAAGCCTGTTATTGAAGTGCGATCGCGTCGAATCGGTGGAATGACCTACCAGGTTCCGATCGAAGTGACGTCGAAAAGACAGACATCGCTGGCCATAAGGTGGATTCTTGATGCGGCCGATAACAAGGAAGGGCGGCCCATGTATCTCTGTCTGGCCGAAGAATTGATTGATGCGTACCACAGACAGGGAGCGGCGTACACGCAGCGGGAAAATACCCACCGCATGGCAGAAGCCAACCGAGATTTCTCCCACTTCTCGCGATAATACGATTTTACGAGCGGGCAGCCTGGTTCAAATACCGGCTGCCCGCTCCTTTTTTGTTAAGGTAACTCTGCAATTGAGGACTGGTTGCGTATGGACCTCCATCGTCTTCGTAATATCGGCATAGCGGCCCATATCGATGCGGGCAAAACAACTGTTACGGAGAGGATGTTGTACTACACGGGGCGGCTCCACAGGATGGGCAGCGTCGACGAGGGTACTGCTACCATGGACTGGAAGCCTCAGGAACAGGAACGGGGAATTACCATCGTCTCGGCTGCCACGAGTTGCTACTGGCAAAACCGTGATGATCGAGTGAACGGAAGCCGGGATAAAAAATACCAGATCAATATCATCGATACTCCAGGGCATGTGGATTTTACCGCAGAAGTCGAACGATGTATGCGAGTGCTCGACGGAGTCGTGGCTGTTTTCTGCGGCGTTGGGGGGGTTGAAGCTCAGAGTGAAACAGTCTGGCACCAGGCCGAACGTTACGATATACCGCGTGTGTGTTTTGTGAATAAACTTGATCGGCAGGGAAGCAATATGATGAGGGTGGTGGAGGAAATCCGCGAGCGATTGGGAGCGCACCCCGTCCCTGTGCAAATTCCTTTTCGATCCCAATCAGAATTTTTGGGGGTGGTTGACCTTATCCAGCGGGAAGTGTGGGTTTACGAAGAGGATTCCCTGGGAGCGACCTATGATGTCCGCGAAATTCCAGAAAGATACAGGGACGAAACGGAAGTTCTGCGCGAAGAAATCATCGAAACCGTTGCTGAAAACGTGGATTGGGCCGCCGACAAATATATAGTGGAAGAGACTCTGACCGAAGATGAGATCCGAAGAGGTCTGAGGGAAGCATGTATAGCAGGGGACCTCCAACCCGTCCTCTGTGGAGCGGCTCTTCGTAACCGTGGAGTTCAACCGTTGCTCGATGCTGTGTGCGATTATCTGCCCTCTCCGCTGGAAACCAAAGCGATCCCCGGTAAAAATCCCAAGACGGGAGAAAAAGAGGAACGACATGCTGAATCGGACGATCCGTTCAGTGCTTTGATGTTCAAAATTCAGAGTGAAAGGCACGGGGACCTTTTCTTCATCCGAGTCTACAGCGGCCATTTGGACGCCAAATCACGTGTATACAATGCTAATCAGAAAAAGAGCGAGCGCGTTACACAACTCTATCGAATGCATGCTGATAAGCATGAGCAAATCGAAAAAGCCGAGCCCGGTTCGATTGTCGCAGCAAAAGGATTAAAGAAAAGTGTGACTGGAGATACTTTATGCGATAAAAAGCATCCTGTGGTCTTCGAGAGAATGTCGTTTCCCAATACCGTTGTTTCGATGGCCATAGAGCCGAAAACCCAGGCTGAGCAAGATAAACTTGATCAAGCTCTGGATGCTCTTGCTCGGGAAGATCCTACGTTCCGGGCCCGTGTCTCAGCACAGACCGGGCAACTTCTGGTGAGCGGTATGGGTGAATTGCATCTTGAAATTATCCGTGATCGGCTGTTGCGAGAATACAATGTCGACGCGAACGTTGGGGAGCCCCGCGTTTCTTACCGAGAAAGCCTCGAGGAGCCGGTAACAGTTGTCGCGAAATTTGAAAAAGAAGCCGAAGGACGTGGCCAATACGCATGGGTTAAAATGCGATTCGAACCCGACGTGGTTCCCGAAGGTATCGAGTTTGAAAATGCTGTGGATCGCGACGTTTTGGCCAACCATTTTGTTCGGGCGATAGAGCGATCTTTACAAGAAGGTTCGACAGGACCGCTTTACGGCTATCCCCTGATTAACGTGAAAGCGGTGTTGCTTGGTGCTAAAACGCACCCCGTTGATTCAACAGAACTTGCTTTTGAGGCGGCTGCAGGCCTGGCTCTTCGTAATGCTATGGACGAAGGCGAAGCCCAGTTACTGGAACCCGTCATGCGTCTCGAGATCGTTGTTCCGGAACAATACCTGGGTGATGTTATCGGTCAGATAACGAGCTGTCGGGGGGAGATCAAGGAGGTGGAAACGCGGGATCAACTTCGCGTTCTCCGGGCGCATGCTCCACTTGCCGAATTGTTTGGTTTCGCCAGTGATCTGAGATCGATGACACAGGGGCGGGGTACCTACAGTATGGAGCCATTTGAATATCAACCGGCTCCGCCTGACGTTCTTGACTTCGGGATGTGAGCGACGTATAGTTCAGGGCTTTTGTCGCGGGTGGTCATTTCTTTTCTCTCAATGTCATAAGAAAGTCGATCATGTCCCGAGAAACTTTCCGAATTACGTTCCAACCCGAAGGTCAAAATGTTTTCGTGCTCCAGGGTACTACGCTTGTTGAGGCTGCCGGGCAGGCCGGAATTATTATCAACACTCCCTGCGGAGGTGAAGGCACATGCGGAAAATGTAAGATCGAGGTCCGAGGTGACGCACCGCCGCCATCAGAAGCCGATAAACGGCATTTTAACGATGATGATCTGGGGAAAGGCATGCGTCTGGCATGCCAGTTGAACGTCGATCGGAATCTGGTCGTCAGTATCCCGGAAGAGACCAGGTTCTTTGAACAGGTTGTGTTGACAGAGGGGAAAGAACACGCTGTTGGTCTTCACCCCAAGGTGCGCAAGTGTTATCTGAAACTAGCGCCTCCGAGTCAGGATGACCTGAGAAGCGACGTAGATCGCGTCAAAGAAGCCGTGAGTGATACCGAAAATGTAAAGCTGGATATCGCTCTGATCCAGACGATGCCGCAAACCCTCAGGAACGAAGAGTTCAGTGTAACGGCAGTTCTCGATGGAAACGAAATTGTTGCTCTGGAGAAGGGAGATACAACTAATTCTCTATGGGGAGTTGCTTTCGATATCGGCACTACTACCATAGTGGGAACTCTGGTTGACCTCCAGAATGGCAAAAGAAAAGCAGTCGCCGGCCGCTCCAACCCTCAGGTTCATTTCGGCGATGATGTTGTCAGCCGGATTAATTATGCCCGGGAGAATGAGGACGGGTTGCAAACGCTCCATACTCGTCTTGTGATATGTCTCAATGAAATAATTCAGGAACTTTGTAGTGAGAGCGGGATCCCGAGCACAGATATTTATGAGATTACGGCAGTCGGGAATACGACGATGACCCACATCTTGCTCGAGATTGACCCGTGTTCCATCGGACAGGCTCCCTATGTTTCGGTTTTTCGCGAGGCTGTTGACGTTAAAGCCCGCCGTTTAAACATTGAAGTTAACCGAAACGCGAACCTTCACGTTTTGCCGAATATCGCTGGATTTGTGGGCAGCGATACCGTGGCGATGGCCCTTGCTTCCCGTATAAATCACAGTGAAAAGACTCTACTGGCCATCGATGTCGGAACGAATGGGGAAATTTTAATCGGCAATAAAGACCGTTGCATTGCGTGTTCAACCGCTGCGGGACCGGCTTTTGAAGGGGCGAGAATCCACTTCGGAATGCGCGCCACCGAAGGAGCGATTAGCAAGGTTGTCGCCAATGAAGAAATTGAAGTAAGTGTTATCGGTGGAGGGCGTGCTCGGGGGATATGCGGCAGCGGACTTCTCGATGCTGTTGCCGAGTTGCTCAGAGTCGGTGTAATAGATAAAAGCGGCAGGATCCAGATGGCGGAAAAACTTCCCGAAACTGTCCCGGAGAAAGTTGCCGGGGCTATTACGGATTTTGATGGCCAGCCGGCTTTTGAGCTTGTCAATGCAAAAGATAGTAAACTGGACCAGGCTATTGTTTTGAC
>JAGXLK010000223.1 GCA_018334735.1 Planctomycetota bacterium
GGGAAAGAAAGGTACGGGTTCAGCGGGCGTCATGTAAACAGTTCAGGATGTCATTACGAAATCAGCAGAACATTGTTGAACCAATCTCGTCGTTCAGCCGGCCAACAGTGAGATTGCCGCGGGGCCCCCCGGGCCCGCGTTCAATAACCATCCCAGATACAATCAGAGTTGGTTCCTCCCAGGGACGGTTGGG
Source organism: Planctomycetota bacterium (assembly GCA_018334735.1). The sequence continues at coordinate 194 of JAGXLK010000223.1, forward strand.
CCAGTTCCTCACCTTTGAGGAGTTTGAAATGACCGTCAAAAAACAACCCGTTCGTCGCATAACCGTGACGCAGCGACAGACCTTCGAAACTCGTTAAGTTGTATGAGGTGGCACTATCGCCAATGCCCACGTAGATGTCGCCTGTATCGTGAATCTCCGCGTAGGGGTTACTCCCCATTCGGTCTTTGATATCCAGCAAATCTCCTCCATTTTTCCGTCCGCAATCGAGAATGGTTACTTCGTGGCCTGGAGAAGGGATGTATTGCTCAGGGCGAAAACTTTCGGTCATCGGATAGCTTTTGCTTTTCCCCCAGCGAATCATGCCGATGTCGGGTTTTGCACACGTGTTCGGTCCCGGCCGCAAATCTTCCGACACCAGTCCGTTCCACCCTCCGTCTTTCCCGGGGCCTTTCGCAATACCCGAACCGGGGCACAGCAGCAGGTGGTCATTCAGAACCCCGGCCACATACAACTCGGCTGCCCACTTCACTTCCGGGCTCCAGCCCCCGCCTCTTCGGATAATCGGCCACTTTCCGTCGAAATCATTCTGGTAAAGTTGGAGGGCCAGCCCAACCTGTTTCATATTCGAGCCACAACTTATCGTGTATGCCGACTCCCGCGCCCTCTCCAGCGCCGGCATAAGCATGGCGGCCAGGATCGCGATGATGGCGATAACGACCAGCAGTTCTATAAGCGTGAACCCTGCTTTTTTACGCCTCCTCATTGCCCTGAGCCTCTCGAAGAGCAACTCGACCAATGTGGAGCCCGGCGCTTTTCTTACGGGCGCATTTTTCATTTCCACTCGCTCCTGCAACCGCTCGCACTCCCCCGCAAACCAAACCAAAACCGACATAAATACCACTTTATACCGAATGCTACCACGATATACTTGCCGTGTCAAGTAGAATTTGTGGTCTCCCGAAGCAGGTGCGCCCATTTCTCAGTCAGTATTTAAACCATACGGATTACGTATCTGAAGTCACCCGGTATATTTTTTGCCCATTGGTGCGGAGGGAATCCGTATGGATCGCCTTTCCCCCGGGAAATATCTGTACTTCCCGCTCCCGGGCAAACTGGTGGTCAAAAGGCTCAAATGCCCATATAATTTCCCCTCTTTTGCACGTGTATTTCACGCCCTTCTCACCCGGCAGAATGGTTCTGTTACGCATGTAACCGGAAACTTCGTTAAACGCCTTGAACATCTCAATATGCCAGGTGTTTGGGACGTCCCGCTCATTTTCAATTCCGTAGTTTTTGAATGACAACTCATTCGATTCAGGATCCCAGTGGACCAGCCACATCATGCGGTAGGCGAGCCCCTTGAAAAACACCTCGTCCGGATCGCCCCCGCCCTGTTCGATCGCTTCGGCATCGAATGAGGCCAGGCATTCCGACCACAGCGGGAGGCTCGTCATTCGCACCTTAACGCCCGGTCCGTGGCGGTGGACGCCGAACACGCCCATGTCCTCGTTACCGTAATCGTAACCCGCCTCTTGCATGCGAACCATCAGGTCCAGGTGAGCCCGGTACTGGGAGAGAATCACCGGTTGCGGTTCTTCCCGCGGACGCTGGGCCTTGCGCAGTTTCACCCCATCGGCAGGTTTACCACCCCTCTGACCCGGATCAGGATTGGGCTGGTAATGGAATTTATCGCTCGAGAGATTGAACGAACTGTCAAGGAAGATACCGTCCAGCCCGATCTCTTCGGCAGCATACGACCATCGTTTCATCCAGTAGTCGCGTATGGCCGGATCTCTGAGATTCAAAACAGCAAACACGGGGGCATAGTGGTCGGCCTCGATGGCACCGGAAGGGTTGCGCACGAAGGGACATTCCGCCTCGTCGATAGCTTCCTTGATCGAATCTTCGCGGGGTAAAAAATCGATCCTTTTCGGCCGGCCGTTCGGCCGCCACGCCATGTAGCCGAGCGTTGAAATGGAGGTGTTGCCCCACATATCCACTTTCAAACCGTGTTCTTGAGCTGCCTGGCAAAACCGGCGCAGCTTATCCTCTCCGACCGATTCAGCAACTTTGTAATCGACGGTGCAGCACATGTTGCTGACACCGAAAACGTTCATATTATTCTGGAAATGGTTGGCCAGATACACTTTCTGCATGCCCGCATTAATAAGCTTCGGGAGCCCTTCTTCCCGATAAAGCTCCAGATCGGCATCGTCCCATTCTTCCATGATCCCGTAAGCACTGACCCGTTCGCGTCGCATCCCAATATCTTTGTGCAAGGTCTCAAAAACGGTTTCTTTCACCGCTTCCCAACGGTTGGCATGCCCCACAAAATCTCTCTCCCCCGGAACAAAGAGCACTTCCATGGGACTTGTCTCGAATTCACACGCCAGATCACCGCAATGCTGGTGCCAGTGTTCCAGTTCGTCAAGTCCCTCTTTTTTCTGAAACAGAGAACGAATATGCGCCACACGAGGGCTCCAGGTCACGAGCGTGCCGGCAGGCGAAGCAGTATAGGTGAAGCCAGGCAGCTCAGTCTGGAAAGGGATGAATTGAAAAATATTCGGCTGAAGTATGTCGTCCATATACCACTCGGTGCAGTAGCGGTCTTCTGTTGATTCAAAAGTGCTGATCGGTCGCACAAAATTATTTCTCAACCAGAAAGTATCCCCCACGATTCCACCACGGGGTTCCCAGGTGGCAAAATCCAGTATCCAGTAGATGCGGATAGATTCGCCCCGGTATTTATACTGGTAGCTGAAACCAGCATATCGTTCACCGCCGATGGTCCGCGTAACAGGGCGGAGCATAAGTTCCAGGCGGGTATCCTCAGCAGGCTGCGACTCGGCCGTCCAATCCGGTAGAGCCAGACGATTGCGCACCTCGTGGCACATCCATTCCATCAAGCCTTTTTGCTGGCAGCGGCCGGAAAGCTCAAGCACAACCCCGTCGTCTCTTTCCTCTTCCTTTTCCAGCACCCAATCCGTAAATTGGATTGCGTCTGGATTCCTGATTGAAACGAACATCGGCCTTCGATCGTTTCTCAGTTCCACATCATCGACCCGGATACTCCCGAGTCCTTTGAAACCAGACTGCTCCTGACGCAATTCAATTTCCACACCGTTTTGAAACTGGATTTTATTCGTCATAACAGCTCATTAATCAAAAGTAATCGTGCGTTTTCATGGTCGCCATCCGCAACGCACACGCTTAATTTCCCCACCAGAAGTCAACAGAAGCCCACCCGAAGGAATTTGCGCTGTGGGTCGGTGCGGTGCTGGTAACCAGGCATTTCCCAAAAATCGTGTCCCCGTTCCCATCGCAGCGAGCGAAAATTCCTTAAGTTTTCCTTCGGAAAAGGGAGAAAACAGTTTACAGACGAATCGGCTCCGGAACAGAATGCTGGATTCAGCCATCCCGGATTCCGCCCTCTGATCTGAGATCGCTGGAGGGCCTCGTAGCCGAGCCATTGACAGGCAAGCGGACTGGACTTCAGCGCCGCTGAGAGCACTTTTTTGAGGTAAATATTTTTTGCACTCTTCGCAAACTGCTGCACAGCTAATAGTTCCAATCAACGCAAATGGCTCATCCGGATCCGGGGAGATAGCCAGCGCGAGTGGCCAACGAATACACCTGAAGATGCGGGCACGGTGCCGCCCAGGCCCCCGTTCTTTTCAATCATTTTCCACAACAACCAATTCTGGTTCCACGCTCTTGTGCTGGGGCCCGGGGGGAAGTTCACCGGCGGCACGCTGCTCGAGCAACTCAACGAGAGTTCGACCAATCTGAATGTTACGCTTATCGACCGTTGCCACGGGAGTCGTTTTTTCCGGTCGCCTCGCAACCACGTCCTGCCAGTAGTTGTCGTAGCCCGCGATCAGTATATCTTCCTGGGGAATTTTCCCCAGAAGCCGACAGGCCGCCGCAGTGGGGAAATACAGTCCGTCACTGACCACCATGATCGCATCCACCGGGTCGGGTTCCTGCACATGTTCCATCAGGTAACCCGCATAGGTGCGAGTTGAATGTTCAAAATCGGATTTCGCCGCTCCCGAACCCTGACGGAGCTTGAGAGATGGGAGAGGTTCCAGGCCCGCCTCCTCCATCGCTCTCTCGTAACCCAAATCGCGTCGCCTAAGCCAATCCGGCGAACCGTTTTGCTCACCGCCCGCCTGGCCCCAAAACCGGAGAATCCGCCGGCATCCCCGCCGCACCAACCACTTCGTCAGTTCATAACAGCCTTTTGCATGATCCGAAGTGACCGTATCAAATTCCGGCAGCATTTTGACATCCCCGTATACCACCACCGGTATCCCGGCCTCTCTTAATGCCTGTAAAGTCGGTTGAGCTCCCCCAAAACGAACAAAATTGCGCAGTGCGATAATGCCCCGCAGCGATTCCGATATCAGGTAGCCGGGGCCTCGGCTCAAAACGCGCTGACTTTCCAAATTCAGGGAATGCAACCCTCCCTCCCGCAAAGCTTGAATAGCCCCAAGATGTATGTAATGCGCCCATCCGGTACTTTCCTGATCCCGGCGTTCCCGGGGACCTTCCGGGCAATCCGACAGAATAGCAACGGTATCATCCAGCAGCGATACAGATACGTCTTCCGATACCCAACGACTGCCATCGGGGCGGATTGTGATCAACCCCTCCTCTTGCAACTCCTCCATGGCTGACCGCACGGAGGTGCGAGAAACATTCATACGATCCGCCAGTTTACGCTCCGAAGGCAGCCGCCGCCCCGCAGGGAAACGACCTTCCCTGATCCAGGCATGGAGCATACGCGAGGCACGTTCCCCCGGACTCAACTCAAACAAATCAGACGAGACATCTTCCGCTTTCGTGTCAGCCATCGCTCCCAACCATGAAAATGAATATACCAGTATATACCATCTTAACCCGGCTTGGCCCCTACGTCAAATCGGATCCGTGAGAAGTCGGTGTTGGGGTTTGGTTGCTGGTGAACGGATAACGGACTGGAGCTGGTTGCTGGTGACTGGTCACCGATCGCGCCGGACTACCGGGGAGGAGCTATCCAGATGCAGATAAGTTGCACAAAAACTTGCGCACTTTTCGCTGAGAAACGCCCACGGGGCGCGCCGCGCGAAGGTTCGAAACCGGCCCACGAATGACATTGTCCGGCGAATCCTCGAGGTGGCTGATCCCGAACGGATTATTATGTTCGGTTTCGCCGCCCTCATC
>JAGXLK010000224.1 GCA_018334735.1 Planctomycetota bacterium
TTACGGATGCAGGCTATATAAAATGGCGCATGCCGTTCAGCCGTAAGAGTTTACGACAACAAGAAGTGTTCGCAATTTCCGGCCGGTGCTACTGTGCCGGAAGATGTCTGTATCTTCCTTGTGAAAGAGCAGTTAAAGCCAATCGTTTCTCAATGTAGCGTTCGCCTCGTTGCTGATCGCTAATTTTAAGTTGTCAGATTTATGCGCCGTTTTTTTAGCCCGGATTTTTGGCTGAGAAGGGTTATGAACGGTCTTCAATAAAGATTCTACCCTGATTTGGCAAGAATGGCTTCCAATTATCCGTAAAATCCGGGCTAGCCAAGCGAAATCCCCTCCGGCCCCTGGGGGGGCGCCGGGTGAAGAAGCTTTCGCCAGGATACCAACGTCGCCGGCCGGAAATTTACGACAGAAGAAGGGCTTGTTACAATGGAATCAGATGTAATGCCGGAATTTTTCGCCCGGTAGGAAGGTTGTTCGTTGTTTTCACGGAGGTTGATAACGAAAATGCGGGGATTCCGAACGTTTACCGTACTGCTTGCCGGATTTCTCTCTCTGCTGGCAGTTTTCCCTGCAATGGCGAAGAAAAATTACGGTTACGGGGAATGCTGGTGGCGAGAATACCGATACCACGATAATACCCAATTGCTGCTCCATTTCGGCGCGCCGCAGGTCAGCGGACGTGATAAACTCGCAAAAAAGGTCAAAAAAACGCGCAAAGAAGAAGCGGTGTTCGATGATCTGGATCCCGGCAGTGACGACGGACTCGGTGTGGAGGAGATCGAGCCGGATCCGATGGCGTTCCGGAAAGGACCCCGGATCGATCCTGAGAAAGTTCCCGCTGATCAGGTGCAAGATTACGCTCATGCCAAACATCGAATCCGGCTGCCGGAGGGGATGCGGAAAATCGATGAGGGACGGTTCGGCGGGGGGCTGCTCTGCACGGGCGGCCAGGGAATGATGATCAAAACAGGTGCCCCCAATTCCATCGAACTGAGCTTCAACATTTCCGAATTTCCCGATGAGACCCAGTGTCTGTGGTCCACGCAAAATGATGAAGCGCGGCTCCTGCTCCATCCGGACGGTCGACTCGAGTTCAAACTGAAAGAACCCCACGGCCATCCCGCCAAAAACCCGAACCGCAAGACAGCCCTGACCGAGGCCGAACTCAAGGCTATAATGGCCCGCGACGCCCAAATCATCTCCAAAAAACCGGTCTCCCTGAACCGCTGGGTCCACGCAAGAGTCTACCGTCATCCGCATCCGACTCCGGGTGGCGGATCACCGTGGGACGCGCGCCTGGTCATCGACGGGAAAACGGTCGATCGATACCTCAGCGAACGCTATAACATGTATCGGTTTTTCGGACGCCGCGAGGTGCGGATGGTGCTTGCTAACAGCGCGGCCGGCGACCAGGGGTTTGTGGGGAAAATCGATGAATGCCGTCTGATCGGCCGGCATAAGACGTTCTACGAGCGCCCACCGATGCCGTGGCGCGATTCCGAACATGAACTCCAGTTCGGACGACCCTGGTTCCGAAACGATAGTTTCCTGTTCCGGGCGACCCTCGGGAAAAGAAGCGATTATGTCGTGAATGAGGGGAATGCGGGGCCGATTCAGCTCGATCTGAAAGGCGGGAAACTGGAAGGTCTCATCGTCGGCGGAATCCGCGGGAAAGGCTGGGTGATGGATCCGGTGATCGGGTTTCCGCGATTTCCCCTGGATGGGATGAGTGCCGAAGAAGGGGCGCTCGAGTTCTGGATGCGGCCGGTCAACTGGGACGATTGCACCGGCTACTGGCACCATTCCCCGCCGCCCCACAGGCACCTGACCGTCGCGCGTTTTTTGGGGCGAGATCGACGCGACGGAAAAGTCAAACGTTTCATGAGTGTGCGTCTCCAGCGTGCCCACAACCTCGAACGCGGTCGCCGACCCCTTGATCCGGGACACTGGATGCACATTGTTGTCAGCTGGCACAAAGGAAACCGAAAATGGGCGGGCCTGCGGGTGCAACCCGTCGGGGAACGCGCGAAAAGCCACGGTGTCCGGCGCGATCCCGAACTAATCGCCAATGTCGATCCCCTCTACGTCCAGTTTGGCGTCCCCGATAACGTTACGGTGAAATGGCATCAGAAACCGCGTATCGAAATCGATGAAGTCGTGGGATATAAACTGCCGCTGGCCAAGGACGAACGACAGCAGGCTTTCCGACGCTGGACCGGGAAGATCGATCCGATCCGGCTCTATGAAGATAGACTCCACTTCAAATGGTCTCTGCAGAAGCTCGAATACACCTGGAAACCGAGGCTGCCAGGGGAAAGGACGGCGAAGGAAGTGGAACTTACTTTAAAACGTCGGTCTGGAGAGAACTGGAAGAGAATGGGCGAGACTCGAAATGTCCCGATTCGGAAAGGCAGAGCTTTCGCCGTCTTACACCGCGAAACAAAACTCCCCGAAGGGCGCTATCGGGTGGAGTTCACCGCGCGAAACGATGCGGGCGAGACGGTGCTGAAGGGAAGCCGCCACTGGGATTATGAGGAAGAACCCTGGCGATATTACAGCGGCGGGATACTGAAAACGCCTCCGCATCCGTGGATCCCTATCGAGAGAGATGGTGGCGAGTTCCGGACCCGAATGACCACATACAGGCTGGCGCAGAACGGTCTGCCGCAAAGAATCGATGCGAAAGGGAAAAATCTGCTGGCCTCTCCGATCCGTCTGCTCGAAGACGGCGCCCCGATGGATTCCGGGAATTTCAAGATGGATGCAGAAAGCCCAACAAAGGTACGCTGGCGGTCGCAATTCAGAGGGCAGAGCGCGAATTTGAACATGAAATGCCGGCTGGAGTACGACGGTATGATCCGGTACGAATTGAAAATAGAGCCGAAAGGCGAGGTTCAGCCCCTCACGTTCGAGATTCCGATTAGATCCGAGCGAGCCCGGCGTTATCTTTACTATCCAATGGGATCTCGCGGGGTGAAAACAGGTGTTATCAAACCGCAAAGCGAGACCATCCTTGAGTCCCGGGTCGATCCAATATCCTGGCGGCAGTACAAAAGAGCACGACGCAAGAATCGGAAACTGAGCTGGAGCGAGTACCGCTCACAGCAGCGCAAAAACCGGGAAGCCTACGGCTTTTACGGTCACGTGGATGTGCACGACATGAACCGGGGGCTATTCTGGTTCTGCGACAATGCGGCGGGGTGGCATCAATCGAAGACAAAAAGCGCCATTGAGATTGTGCGCCGCGATGATGGTGTGATTGCGATGCGGTTCAATCTGGTGGCCGAGCCGGTGGATTATGAATACGAGCGTCCCATCGTATTCGCGATTATCCCGCATCCGGCCCGCCCCATGCCCGATAAATATCGGCTCTTTGACCGGGTTTCGTCCGAGAAAGATCCCAAAGCCTGCAGTGTATTCGATGCTTTCCGCCCGTGGCCGATGGATCCGAAGTACGGGAACATGAAAATTTTTCCGGCAGCCGACCCGGAGAAACCCGGGGAAGGCCCGAGCTGGGAATACGCTGAGCGTTGCGTGCCGATCATGAAAAGCGCCAAACCCGTCGGCTACCGGACCATGTATCTGTCGCTGAAATGGATGAGCTGTCGGGCCGGAGCTTACGATGGCTGGGAATGGCGAAGCGGCGGCAGCGGGGCAGCGTCCCTGACTCATAGTTTCGTGAATTACCTCTGCTGGGAGATGAACGAATGGATCGGCCGCGACATTTTTGACGCGGTCTATCTCGATGAATGTTACGAGGAACGCCTGCGCAATCTCGAGGCCGGGATGTCGGTGCGGTTGCCCGACGGCGGGCATCAGCCGGGGGTCGACAATTTTCACTTCCGGGAGCTGATGAAACGGTGGTACGGCTTATTCGTCAAACACGATCAAACGCCCATGCTTCTCGCTCATTGCACGCACAGTTTTCAGTACCCGGGTCTGCTCTACACACAGGCCTATCTCGACGGGGAAAATTCGCCGATTGTGAGCCTGAAAAGCCGCGATTGGATCGACAGCACGAGCAAACAGAGATTCGAAACTGTCCAGAACGGCTACCTCTGGGGGACCACACCTTTTTATATGCCGTATATCAGCGAGGGAGGCTTTGCGGAGGAAAAAGACGAGTTCAAAGTCTGGCAGTGGCGCATGGCCCGCCAGGCCCAGAGTATGTTCGCGCATTACGAAGTGGGAACCGTCTATGAAGGACAGGGCGCCGGGGTCTATCGATCCTATTGGAACGATTTATTCCAATGGGGCGTGGGTGATCCGGATCAGGTGCCCTTCTATCCCTATTGGAACAATGGGGAATATCTGAACGCTCGGTTCCGCCCCCGGGGAGAGAATGAAGGCACAGGCCGGGACCAGAGCCGCCCCCCGGCGAATCCAGATTGGGAAGAGGGCCATACGGGCAATCTGCGGGTTTCATTCTACCGGCGGGGCAAAAAGATTCTGCTCATCGCCAGCAATAATCGCAAGAAAGATGTTGTGGCCGAAATCCAGTTCGAAGAAAACGGGCTGGCACTTCCGGACAATCCGGAAGCGCGGAGCGTGGATAGCACTTTCAATCCACCTCCGGGCAGTGATTACCAAAAAACAGATACGAAAAGGGCCACGGCCGATCTTGCCGAAGAAGGCGATTTGCTGGGTGGCGAAGATGAGACCGGAGTGGCGACGACGCCGGACGAATTGTTCAATGATCCCGTCGAGACCAAAAAGCGCAGTAAGAATTGGTGGAAACCTACAATCAATAGTAGAGTACTGACCGTACCGATACGTGCCCGGGACTATCGCGTCATTGCGATTGAATGAGGCGAGCTGTTATCCCAACCGGCCAGTTCTCTGTCAAATCCCCCACGGAAGTTCTTGGCCAGCTTCTTTGGTAGGCCTTGACAGAATCGCTTCAGAGGCCATACTAAGGCGTCAAGTTTGGATCAGCTTCTCGGAATCTATTACTATTCGGTCGTACGGGGCTGCAATATGCTGTTGAACATTTCGCCCGATACCCGCGGATTGTTTCCCGAAGCCGACGAGTTGGGTCTGCGTGAGTTCAGCGTGCGTTTCATTAGCCGTCTACGCTTCCGAGTCATTGCGACGTGCCCGCTCGGCGGGGCGCCGCGGCCATCTCGTTCTTGGGACCGAAACGGCGGTTGATGTAATGTCCGCTTGTTGGCTAAAAAAAACTTAAATTTGCGGGAGCTTCAGTTGTGACAAATCAAGATCTTCCCGTTCCAACTCCGGCCCAGCGACGCTGGCAAGATTACGAGATTGGAGCATTGTTTCACTTTGAATTGACGACCTTCAACGATGCCCAACGGGGAGGTCATGTCAGAGATTTACCTCCCGCTGATCAG
>JAGXLK010000225.1 GCA_018334735.1 Planctomycetota bacterium
GAATTAGAAGGCGGTGCCGCCGGCCAACAGCAGGAAATAGGCAGGAAATTGAAACTTTTCTACAACGGCAATTTCATGGATGCTTTTGGGCGGGATGTAAGAGCACGCCTACGAAACCACTTAATGGGTTCGGATGGAATCAACCTTTCAGACTTAAAGATCGTTGAATTGAAAACTCACAAAATTCTCCGTGCCGAAGACGAACAAAACTTCTGTTTCATCAAAGGCCCCGCCGAAAAACAAGAATTTGAAGTCAAAACGGGCGTCCCTGAAGAAAAAGCAGGAGCGGCGGGAACGAAAGTAAAAAAGACGTTTCCCCTTGAAGATTTCTCACCGGTCCGTTGTTTTGAACTGCGCTCAAACTCGACCGGAAAACCTCTTCATCGTAGTGCGCGGGTGATCATCGGCAAAACGGGCGAAAAACTCAGTCTCTATGCGCTGGGGCGATTGGGTCATGTCGGTGCCTTCGCCGGTAACCGGCAGATTCGCTACATGACTGGCTACAAAGCCCCCTCCATGTATGAAGCCGATTGCCTGTTGAGACTCGGCACCGAAGAAAAACCTGGAGCAAGCGGAAAAGAATGGCTGCAATTTGGCGAACTGATGAGTGTCGATTCAGATCTTGTCTCACCCGCTGTGATCGAATGTCGCCTGGAAGCCGAAACGACAGGAATCGATGTCCCGGATCTGGTGGTTCGTCTTAAAACCGGATTAAGGCGGGTCGATATCGTTCAAAGATATGGCACACCACCTGAGACTGAAAAGGTGAATCTCAAATCCACTTATTACGAAGTGGTGCTGGCCGAGAAGGGAAGCAGCCCACGTCTTGTCTCCTATCTGCGGGCAATGAAATATGGCAAATTCGCGCCAGCGGTGGATCCTATTTCTGCAGAAGTTCTCGGCTTCCTCATCGAAGACCTGGAAACGGGTCTTTAGCCCGGACATTTCATGAATTTAAGGCAATAACTATTATAAGGTTTTGCTCATTGAAGCTTTATGTGGGAAATTCAGGGTGTGTTTTTGTGCGCACTGTGTAATCGCGCATCAGCAGCACTGAGGACGTTTGAAATATGCGGGTTCGTCGGCTAAAAATTCGCTGGGGCAAGGTCAAGCTGGCGCATTTCCATATTGATTCCTTTGATCACCACTTCCATCGACTCTCCCAGACGCAGTTTCCGTCCATGTCGACGTCCGACAAGTGCCCGTTCCTTTTCCTGAAAAACGTAATAATCGTCGGAAAGTCGTTCGACCTTAATGAGGCCCTCGATTGAATATTCTTGAAGCTGAGCAAATACGCCGAATTCCTGCACTCCCGTAATGACAGCATCGAACACCTCTCCCTCGGGTCCTGACCGCTCTTCCAGAAAACGCAACAATTTTATGTTGACGATTTCCCGCTCAGCATCGTCGGCCCTCCGTTCGGCTCGGACAACTTCTGCGGCGATATTATCAAGCTCCGAACGCCAGTATTCTCGAAGCTGCCCTTCACCTGACGTCCCCTTGCCAATCTTCCCCTGAAAATGTTGATTCAGGATTTGATGAACAACCAGGTCGGGATAGCGGCGAATTGGGGAGGTGAAATGACAGTACGTCGAGAAGTTCAATGCAAAATGTGGCGCTGAAGAAGACGAGTACTCGGCCCGTTTCATACATCGCAACAATTCCATGTTGACCGCTTCCGACAAATTCGTGCCGGACACTTCTTCAAGTAATCGCTGCAACTCTCCGCGATCAAATGGGTCGATACTGCGTTCCATAACCGTCTGCACAAAGAGCGCAAAACCCTCCAGGTCTTCTTCCTCTGGCTTTTCATGGACTCGATAAAGGCCCGGAAGATTTTTCTCCTGCAGAAATCGCGCCACGGCTTTATTGGCTTCCAGCATAAACTCTTCTACAAGATCGTGTGATCTGTCGCGCTCAATCTGAGAGACCGCTGTCACGCGCCCATCTTCATCAACCCGAACGTCGTATTCGGGCACATCGAGGTCAACCGAACCAACTTCTCGACGCCGGGCGCGAAGTTGCCGGGCCAGCCTGTCAAGCCCGACAACGGTATCCCAGAGCTGGTCCGGCCATTTCGCTACGGCCCGGGCGTCGATTCCCTCTCCGAAAGTGTCCAGGGGTTCCTCGGTTTCCCGCTGTTCCTTATCTGCCGCTTCGAGGAGTTCCTGGACGCCTTTGTAAGTAAGCTCCTCGTTAAGTCGGACAACCGATTTCTCCAATTTCGTATCAACAAGATTTGCCTGGCCGTCATAACAAAGCGTGACGGTTTTACTGCACCGATCTTTGTTCTCGGCCAGGCTCAAGGCTTCCTGCGTGCACTGCTTGGGAAGCATCGGGACAAAATCCCGCAGGAGATAAACGCTCAACCCGCGGCGCCGTGCTTCCTTATCCAGAGCGGTCTCCGGATCCACAAAATGTGATACATCGGCGATATGAACCCTTACCTCACGGTTACCCGTTTCGGGGTCCTCGCGAAACGAAAGCGCATCATCCCGATCGTGTGCCGTCTCTGGATCAATTGCAACAACATAATCTTCCCTGTAATCTTTTCGACCCTGTTCTTGAATTTCGGAATCGTTTATATTCTGAAAAGCGGGGATTTCAGCGGCCAATTTTTCCACTTCGGAAGGAAATTCGGTAGGCAGACCGAATTGCAGGATCACAGCGGCTTCATCGACTTCCGGATCACCTTCCTGGCCCACAACCCGCTCTACCGCGCCGAGCGCGTTGGGATGGCGTTTATCGGGCCAGCTTGTGATCTCCGCCAGAACTTTCTCCCCTTTGTTTGCATTCGCAGCACACCCCGCCGGGATAATCACATCGCATGAGAGGGAGGGATCATCCGGGGTGACGATTCCGCCTTTCTTGCGTGGGGTAAACGAACCGATTACCTGATGGTGTGCGCGCTTGAGAATCTCCAGCACTTTTCCCGCAGGGCCCCGTTTCCCGCCCCTCTTCCCCTCACTGAATTTCACCAGGACAATGTCGTCGTTCATAGCTCCCCGCAAATCCCGCTCCGGCACATAAATATCTTCATCTACATTTTCGGAAATCGGCAGCACAAAACCGAAACGACTTCCTTGTTTGCGGGCTTTCCTTTCCATTCTGCCCACAACCAGCGAGCTATTGTGAGGTTCCTGCCATTCCCCCTCTTTATCCCTCACCACCTCGCCCTCGATTTGCAACTCCTCCAGGCAGGCGCGCATTCGATCTTCTTCCTCAGGGGGGAGGGAAAAATGTTGGGTCAGCTTTTCCGCCGTCATAGGACGGTAGCTGGAAGCTCGGATGAAATTCAGTATCTTTTCCTGCAACTTGTTCTGGCGCGCCATGGCTAATCACCGCCCGCGAAAGAGAAGCCCAAAACACAATCAATGAAAACGAAACGATCCGTGCATTTATCGATTATACGGGACATTAAGATGTTATTCACACCGCCATCGAGCCCTTTTTCAAATGTATCATGTTTTCCATAACAGATTATTTTATATTATCTTACATAACCCTTTTGAAAGAGACATACTCCGGAGGGGAAAATAAGTTCGAGTTGAAAAGCGCGGCCTCAACGAACACAATCACACCAATGATGACTATTGAGCGAAAAACAACTGGCGGACTCAAAACATCTGCATTCGTCGGGATTCTGACGGTTTTCGCAACTCTCGTCTCGGCCGGTGAATTAGCGGATGCTATCGAAGATGTCCTCGCCGAAGGTAAACTCAAGAGTGCCACTGTGGGCGTTCGTGTTGAAGCCCTTAAAAGCGAGCGCATCCTCTATTCGCATAACGCCATGACTGCCCTGATACCCGCATCAAATCAGAAGTTATTGACCGCAGCGGTCGTGCTGACCGAACTTGGAGCTGAATACAAGTTCTTGACCTCCGTATGGCTGAAAGGAAATCTCCAAAAAGATGGGACCCTCAATGGCCACGTAATACTCAAAGGTAGAGGTGACCCGTCGTTGGGATACTCCAAAAAGGAAAGTAACGCCAGGGCGCCCGATAGCCCCGGGATCTTCCAGCAATGGGCTCAGAAGCTTGTAGATCAAGGGATCCGTTCTATAGCCGGCGATATCATCGTCGACGACACATTCTTTGATCGACGTTTTTTCCATCCCAATTGGCCGGAAAACCAAATTTGGAAATATTACTGCGCGCCCGTCGCGGGTTTCTCGTTTCAGGGAAACTGCGTTTTCGTCACAGCAAAGCCTGCGAAAAGAAAAAATGCCCCGGCTCTGATTTCTCTCCAACCAGATGTCCCAATTCTGGAAGTCTCGAATTATTGCAAAACAAGCCTTACCCGCAACGCAATATGGTTCGAGCGCAAAAAAAACTCAAACCGGATACGAGTTGGTGGGCGTGCGAAAGCCGGAACGGAGGGTTATACCGCCCGTGTGACCGTTCCCAACCCGCCTCTCTTTGCAGGTTCAGCTTTTGCCGAAACCCTTAAAAGCAAAGGAATACAGATTAAGGGCCGTATACGGCTCCGGGGGGCGAAAGGCAATGAAATTTATTCCGGCGCAAAGAAAGTAGCCGAACACAGCTCAACCCTGAAGCAGATTCTCGCTCCAATGCTGAAAGAAAGCCAAAATAGCTACGCCGAACATGTCCTCAAAACGGTTGGGGCGGTAGCTGGCAACAGTGGTTCCTGGGAAGAAGGTCTGCGGCAGGCGGCAAAATTTCTCAAAAAACTGCATTTTCGCCCCGGCCAGGTGGTTCTCGCCGACGGCAGCGGAATGTCCCGTCATAACAAGCTCTGCCCGGCTGCCCTCTGTGCCGTGTTGATCAAAATGGATAAGTCCGACGAGGGAAAATTGTTCCACAACTTATTGGCGGCTGGCGGACGCGAAGGAACTCTGAGTGACCGTTTTAAAGATGCCACCTGTCGCGGACGTGTCCGCGCCAAAACCGGCTACCTGCGCCGTGTCGGGTGCCTGAGTGGCTACGCCAGAACTCAGTCCGATCTCCGCGTCGCCTTCAGCATCATGATTAACGGTTTCACCCGGGGCGGCAACTGGCACATGAAAAAATTCGAAGACCGTATCGTCCGGGCCATCATCGAAAAAGCCCGCTGAAACTTGAAGATCTAAAGGAATATTGACGACGTGACACGGTGCATTTGGAGCACTGGCAAAATGGATGACATTTCAGAATGCTCCTCCGAGGCCCAAAAATATGCCGATTGTTCGCCGGCGAAAGAGCGTGAGACCGGCCATTGCCCTTATTGCGGGGCAGAATTAGACCCGGATTACTATTTCTGCACGCGATGTGCAACGCCCTATAAGCATTTCCGAAAAATCCTCCTTAGGGCTCTCCCACCGCATCTATCCACGGGCGAGCGCATCGA